>JBDLSU010000901.1:0-9928 GCA_039799405.1 Pseudomonadota bacterium
GACCTGGGATTCGCCCGGATTCTTTATGGACAACCCGACAGCAATGCCATCTTCGTGCCGCGCGAGTCGCGTAGTTCAAACGGCGAGCTGCTCAGACACGCAAAATGCATCGGCTTGCCAAAATTGCTGGATTATTGTTTTTCGCTTGGCATTGCGGTGATTTATCTGGATCAATTTCCTGCCAATACCAAAAAACCAGTGGCAAGTAACGATGGCTGCCATCAAGCAAATAGTGGGCAATTCGCCACCTGACCAGCACTTGATCCGGCAAAAATTGTTTGCCAGTCTGGATCGGGATGCAATGAAACCCGATGATCGGGCGGTATTGGCCTGGATGACTGGCAAGGATCTCAAGGCTTGATCACCGCATTCAGCTTGGCATTTAACTTCGCAATCACCTCATCCGGCACCAGCTTGCTGCACATGATGTAGCGATACTCGCCCGGCGGCATGTCGGGCAGGTGGATCAGTTTGAATTGCTTGCTGTCCCCGCCCTGCTCTTCCATCAGATATTGCGCTTCTTCCTTGGCGGCGAACATGAAATCGGCCATGTTCATGCGCACCATTTTCAGCATGGCGGCGTTTTCGTCGGTGGTTTGCACCAGTTGCACCTGGCCTTGTTTCAGCAAGTCATCCACCACCGGGCCGTATGAAAAATTTTCCTTGTGCAATACCCGGGTGCCTTTGCTGGTCAACACTTGCGCCAGTGTGGCCTTGGTTGCAAGCTGGAAGGCCGGGTTGGCGATCAGTACGGCGGGCAGGTCGCGGTAAATGGGTTTGGTGTATTTGGCAAAGGTTTCGCGCTCCGGGGTTTTAAACCAGCCTGCCGAACAAGCGAGGGTTTTGTTTTGTTTGATGGTGAATAACTGGCGGTTGGTGGGGGCGCTGGCCCAGACGAAGGGGATTTTGGCTTGTTTGAAGGCTCGCTCGGCCGGGGTGGCACTCAGGCCGGATACGGTGCCGCTGGCATCGGCCACCAGATAGGGCGGGCGATTATGATAGTACAGGGTGATCGGCTCTTGCGCCAATGCGGCGGGCACACTCGACCAGAGCAAAAGCAGCAATGGTAGCGTGGCGCGGCAAGGTGTCATGGTGGCTCCAAAAAAAGGGGGACGGCAGTAATGGCGAAGGGGTGTAGTGTAACGCATTTGATATGGAAAATACCGAATTTATCCTTGCTCGCTACCAACCCTGCCCGGTTCCAAAACCAATTCTGGCAGCAACACTTCCCAGCTTTCGCAACGCAAGCTGTCCTGAAATGCAGTGTCAACATCGTCGCGCCGCCTCAGCAGCATGGCGTGTACCCGTGCGCTGACGCAACGCATGCCTGCGGGTAACACAAACGTCTTTGCCAGCTTGCCCAGCACCAGGGGTTTGCATGTTTGGCTGGCTGGCAGGCTGTGCGATGGCTGTGCTGCGTGGAGTTCCCAGCCCAGTCCGGTTTCTACCAGTTGCAAGGCATCCCCCACCGACAAGGCGGCCAGTGCGCCATGCAATGCATCATGGGGTGTGCGCCGTCCGGCGTAATCTATATACACATCGCTCAAACGCAAGCGCAGGTATTGGCGCTGCAAAGCTGGCTCGGGCGCGGCTGCGGGTGTCAGATGTGTGTCGTCGCGGCGTAGCAGATTGTCGCTGTCGGGCAAGGCGTCCAGAAACGGATGGGGTTGCTTGTTGCGCCGTGCCAGTAACAGGGTTTGGCGCGCGCGTGTCATGGCCACATAGTACAGGCGGCGTGGTGCGTCCGGGTCTTCATTTTCGCCGACCCGGCCCCAGTCATCATCGAGTACCGCCACGTGATCAAACTCCAGGCCCTTGGCGCGGTGCGCGGTGGTCAGCAGCAAGGCACTCTGGCGTTTTCTGGCTTCACGGCCCCATTCAAAAAACCATTCAATAAAATGCTGGCGCGGCAATTCTGCGCTGGCGGTTTCCAGCGCATATTCGTCAGCGGCCTGACGCAACAACAGCCACCAGGGGCCGCTTTTGCTTTCCAGCCAGGCCTGGATCAGGGCGGCGTGGATCAGTGTTCCGGCATCGCGCCGTAACCAGTCCAGCAATTGCTGTGACTCGCGCAAGCGCCATAGCGGCAAGCCATCGTCATCGGCCATTTGGACTGGTATGGTGTGTAGTTCGCAATAACTGCGTAGTGCTTGCAGGGTTTTCCATTGCCGCGCGATGACGGCCACGCTGGCCCAGTTCCAGTCCGGGGCCAAACCCGCCAGGCGTTGCAATTCGTTCATGACTGCCACGGCCTGGCTGGTCGCCTCCCGGCCCCCTGGCAGGATTTGTACCCGTCCACCGGCGACCGGGTCGCGTTCGGCCCAAAGTTGGCTATTGCTTGAGCCGGATTTGGCGGATTTGGCGGGTTGAATCGGAAAATCCTGCTTCATGCGGCCTTTGGCTGGTGCAATAAGCTGGTTGGCACAGGCAATAATCTGACGGGTGGAGCGGAAGTTTTCGATCAAATACGCTGCTTTGGCACCATATTCTTGCTCAAAGCGGCGAATGAAGGCGACTGACGCGCCATCAAAGGCATAAATGTTTTGATCATCATCACCGACGGCAAACAGGTTCAGGCGCGTGCTCTCATCACTGCCGCCCAGGTTGCGCCCGGCCATGGCGGCGATTAATTCATATTGCTCCGGGCCGATGTCCTGATATTCATCAACCAATATCCAGCGAAAGCGCCCCAGCAAGCGCTGGCGTTGTTCATCGGCTTCGTCGCTGGGTAAACCGCGCCCTTGCAACAATGCCAGCGCTTCTTGCATTACCTGCTTGAAGGCATCGCCATCTTTTTGCATGCGCTTGCCGCTAAAGCTGACCCCGGCCAGCCGCATTGCCAGTGCATGGCAGGTCAGTACCAGTACGCCGTGGGCATCGTCGCCGATCAGTTGATGCAGGCGGCGCCTGATTTCGACGGCGGCATGGCGGTTGTAGGCCAATGCCAGAATCTCATGCGGGTGTTCGCGTTTGACGCGTAGCAAATACGCGATGCGGTGTACCAGCACCCGGGTTTTGCCGGAACCCGGCCCGGCCAGCACCAGAGTCGGGCAGTTGCTGCGCTCGTCGCTGACGATTTTTTGTTGTGCCGCGTTGTTCAGGCTTTCCACAATGCTGTGCCAGGAGGCGGGTGTGGTTTGGCGGCTGACTTCTTTGTCCCGGCCCGGCATCCAGCGCCGCATGAATTCGCTACGCTCCAGCCTGAAATATTCCAGCGCCAATTGCACCGCGTCGGCCATGCGTTGCAAGCCGCGTTGCACGTATTCGGCCATCACATGAATTTGCACCACTTGCTCGTCGTAGTGTAATTGCAGCGGCTGAAAATCTTCTTTGCGAAATTTGCCTTTGGTGTCGCCCAATTGGATCGTCATGGCTGGGCGGAAGATGGCCAGACCTTTGTTGAGGCGCAGCACTTCTTGTTCGTGCAGCCACAGCAGCGCGCGCTCAGTCAGTTTGACCGGGTCACGCATCTCGGCTTTGAGTGCCAGATCGGCATCGAGTGCCTGATGCAATTTGCCTTCGGTGGTGCTGGCCAATAAATCGCTACCATGGGTGGCGGCAGGCAAGCAGGTGAGCCAGTGTTCCAGCAAAATCCCGGCTGCGGCGCGGCGCAGCCGGGCGGTTTTTTCCAGTGCAGACCATTCGCGCAGCAGGGTCAGTTGCAGGGTTTCGCTATCGATACGTTTGATGCGCACGCTACCGCTGCCGCTATCACCATGGTTGCCGCTTTCTTTGCGGCCGTCATGGGCCAGGCCATTCATGATGCGCCACAGTTTGTCCGGTAAGGCATTGTCATGGCCCGCGTCTTTCAAACTCTGACAGGCCAGGCGCAGATGCAGGGTGGATTGCTCACCCCGGCCCAGATCGGGCGCTTGTTGGCGCAATAAATCGATCAGCGCCTGTTCCAGCGCCACCGCCTGTTGCAGACGCTTGCGTGATGAGTGCTCGAGACCGGCATGCACAAAGGCGGTGATGCCAGTGTCGTTACTGAGTAAGCCCAGGTGTTCCAGATCGTGCAGGGCGGCGCGTAGTTCATTGGAGGGCAGGCCCGCTGCCAGCATCAGGTCATCGGTGGAAACGCCTTCGTCCGGGTCGGCCTGGATCAGGCTTTGCATCACGGCCAGCAAGACCCGTTGTTTGTCCTGAAATAAATTCGCTTGTTGCAGCCGTTTTTGCACTTCTGCCAGCGTGCTGATGCGTAACGATGAAGGGAAGACTTGCACGCTGTTTTCTTCGCGCGTCAGCAAGCTGGCTTCTTCCTGCCAGGCGATGGCAGTGCGCACCCGGGTGTCGTCGGTGGCACTGTCACGCTGGAAGCGGCTATCCTTGTCTTCCAGCAGCATTTCGCCGCTGGTGGCAACCACTGGCCCTGGTTTGCCGCGTTTGCCCGCTTTTTTCTCCAGTGCTTTCAGCGCTTTCAAAATGGCATTAATTTCGCTTTGCTTCAGGCGTGAACGGGCTGACATGCCAAATTGCCATTCCACATCTTCCGGGGTGGACAGCAGCACGCAGCGCGCGCTGCTCTGGTCGCGTCCGGCGCGTCCGGCTTCTTGCAGATAGTTTTCCAGCGAGCCCGGCATGTCGGCATGAATCACCAGCCGCACGTCCGGCTTGTCGATACCCATGCCAAAGGCATTGGTGGCGGCAATGACACGTAACTCGCCTGCGATAAAGCGCTGTTGCGTTTGCTTCTTGCGTTCCGGTGGCATGCCAGCATGAAAGAAATCGGCAGCCCATTGTTTTTCCAGTAAAAACCGGGTGATTTCTTCGGTTTGCCTGCGGGAAGCACAATACACGATGGCACCGCCTTGCGTCTGGCCCAGATCCGCCTCCAATAATTGGTGTACCCGGGCGAACTTTTCGGCAGTGCTGGTCGGTACTACCACAAAATCAAGATTTTTTCGTTCCGCACCGCCATCGAACAGCGTTAATTCAATCCCCAACCGGTCCTTGAAGTAGCCCAGCATTTCCATCACCACGTCCGGTTTGGCGGTGGCGGTCAGGCACAGTACCGGCGGAATCGCGATGCTGGCACCTGCACCTGCGCTTGCACTTGTACCTGCGCTTGCGCCTGCGCGTTCGCGGATGAAGCGGCCGACATAGCGGTAATCCGGGCGAAAGTCGTGGCCCCATTTTGACAGGCAATGCGCTTCATCCAGCACCCAACTGCCAATCTCACGCTGCGCCAATACCTTGCGTACCGATTTGGCGCGCAATTGTTCCGGTGAAATAATCAGGATACCAATATCGCCCAGCCGCACCTTGTCCAGCGCATCGGCTCGCTCCGGCATCGAGAGCAAGCCATTAATCGAAATGCAACTGGCGATGCCCCGCGCTTCGAGGGCGTTGACCTGATCCGCCATCAGCGCCACCAGCGGTGATACCACCACCGTCAGCACCCCGGTTTTGTCAAAGCGCGACAAGGCGGGCACCTGATAGCACAGCGATTTACCGGTGCCAGTGGGCAAAATGCCCAGCACATGCTGGCCTTGCAGGCTGGCGCGCACAATCATTTCTTGCAAGGGGCGGCCTTGATCATCCGCCGGATGTGGGCGAAACCCCGGGAAGCCAAAATAGCGTTGCAACTCGCTGACCGGGTTATGCCGGGTTGCGCACCAGGTGCAATCGGGCTGCTGGCAAGCTTGCTCGCGCAGACGACGCAGCATGCGCATGGTATCGGGAAACTGGTGTAGCACCCAGGGCGAGAGCACCGAATTGCCGCCGCTGACACCAAGCCAGGCCAGCAAATACGCCATCGACCAACGCAACGGCGCGCCAACTTTACCCACGCCCGGTAGTAGCGCCTGCAATAGCTCGCTGGCGTGGTTGGGGCATCCGTGGGCCTGCAAGTGCGCCAAAATGCCGGAGGCAGCACTGGTCATGCTGGGCTTGGGGGCCTGGCGCAGATGGCAAAACAGCAGATCGAAGCCCTGTGCCTGGTCACCCTGACTACACAGCCAATGCCAGGCCAGTAGCAAATTCTGGTCTGGCTGGGCTTTCAAAGCCTGGATTTGCTGGGTGAACAAGGTGAGTGTCAGGCGCGCATCCAGTTCCGGATCATTGACACTGCCGCGCAGCAATTGGCCGTCATGATAATGCTTGACCAGATGGTGGTAAGGATTGCGCGGAAACGCCAGCGGGTTCAGGCGTAGCGTATCGATGGCGGGCAGTTTCAGCAAGCGCAAATCCGGCTTGGCGGCACGCAGATGGGGTAGATCAAAATCAATCAAATTATGCCCCAGCAAAAACCGTACTGCCTGGTCTTTGCCTGCACCAGCAGCGCCTTGCGTTGCGACAAACTGATCCAGTTGCATCAGGCTGGTGGCGTCGCCTTTTTTTGCCGTAAAGCTGGCACCGGTATCGGCCCGGATTGCCGCCAGTTGATGGATTCGCTGATCGCGCTGTCCCACTTCCAGATCCAGCGCAATGGCCTGGCTTTCAAATCCGGCATCAGCAGCTTCAAAGCCAGCCGTAGCAGCGGATGCGATGCCGGATTGATTAACGCGGGGAATGACCGGGGATTCAGGCATGATTGCAGTAGATAACGGTTTGAACCCATTGTAACCGCGATTGTGGATGCGATAGCAGACGCAGTTTGCGCAGGCCTGATGAATCGGTTAACTTCCCTGCTTGATTTGCCGAAACTGTTTCATTATTGCCTGACTGAAAACCAACTATCATCCACGAAATCGAAAAGCCGCTGGCCGCTGCCACCCTGACCACGATGGGCACGAACCAGATTGAACGGGTTGGGTGCAAGCTGAAAAAGCCTGTGATGCATATCCCTTAAGACTTGGGTTGCTACACAAGGCAAAAAAGGTGCTGCGCACCGACATCCAAACCATGCGTTATCAGGTTTATTGTTCACTAACCTCAATAAAATCAGATAACGCGGCTGGTGGTAGCGGCAGGTCATCCGGGAAAACAGGTTCGGGTTCTGGCCATTTTACGCCGACCTTGCGTACAAACTCGGTTGCCGGAAAAAACGCAATCACATTCTCGGGATAAGTCTGATCCCATTCGGTGCCAGTCCAGTTCAAAAAGGCATAATATCCGGCTCCTTCGCCAAGTTTGATTGCCACCAAATACAATTCCTCCTTCTTCGGTGTTCCGGTTTGCCATGCCAGTTCATGCGCCATAGTTTTCTCCTAAAAATTTCGTTGGAATCCGCGTGCGATCTCCGCCATTTCACGCAAATATTTCTGCGTACCGTCATAGTAGGCATGTGCATTTGCAATAATGCCAATTATAAGATAGCAGTTTGGATCTCGACAGCCACGTGTATAAATTAAAGCCGTGTTGCTTGTCATTTTAAAAACACGCATTTGGGGTGCATCCCAGTTTAGGGAGGTTTGATCCCGGATATGAATATGCCAAAGGTCGCTATCCGCAACGGATTGCGGGAAATCATAGGGGACGTCTCTTCCGAAATTGGTTGGTCTTTTTCCGGTCTCCTTGTATTGCCTGAATGCACGAGTGATTTCGGCGAGTAGGCTTGGGTCAAACGATTCCTTGAGTCGCTTGTGAATTAAAATTCTAATGCCCATTATTCCTCCAACTCGATGAATTCTTCCATTACCGGTTTCCGGTTGGGGTCGGAGAGCACCTGTCGAAGTTTTTGCGCGCCAGCAATCAGTTGGCTTTCGTCAAGCGTGTTGGGTGCCCCGGTCGGTGCGTGCGTGAGTTTTTCTTTCTTTTTGTATATGGGGGCGGTTGGAAGTGTCATAACATATCCTTATTAAAAGTGCGCTATTTTATACTAATTTATATGCATGTTAAAAATAGAAACGTCCCAATCGATTTCTTTAATGAAAGGTTCTGTGCTAACCAGGAGACCAAGCTGACATGCGACGGCATTCTAGAAAATTGCCATGCAACGTGTTTGGGTGGGCAAGCTGAATCAATAACGACGGGATTGGATAAAAGCAAAATCGTTATCCGAATGGGAATAAGCTTTCTGCCATTTTTAAAAAAACAGTGAGAAATGACGTAACCGTGGCGCTTAAGTAAAAACTTGCAGCACGCCTTTGCTTGTGTAAAAAAGGCACTCATGCAAGCGCTTTATTCGATAAAAGTTCAAAATTGCAACAAATCTGGCTAAGCTAAAATGCAACAGTCACGCAAGCAAGTGCGAATTGCTGTGACAGTGACCAAATGGCGATGGTACACTGCCATTCATTGTGCCGCGCTGGGATGGCTAACAGTTAAGGTTGCAAGGTATAATCCACTACCACCCTTAACCTGATAGGAGACAAATCATGTTTGACCTGTTCTTGCCCACTGCGCAGTTTGCCGTATTGTCAATACCTTTACCAGAATTAGGCCAAGATGCCAGTCTTACTGGTTCCGAAGCACCTAATCCGCCGCCAAAACCGCCAGCCAAATAATGTAAGGGCTGGCAGTTATTTTTTGTGAGGAACAACCATGTCAAATGTCGCAACACTGAAAAAAAACATTTCTGAAGCTGTATTGGATCGGATTCTCATTGCCATTTTCTGGGGCCTTTGCATACTGTTGGGCAACACCTTACTTGCCGCAGTTAAAGATAATGGTGTGCTTTATTTCAGTTTGGCCGCATTATTGGAGTTATTCAGTATTCAAGCCATGCGCGGCTTGTTTGGCAATACGCCGTTGGTACAAGATGCGAACGAATTGAATTTCTATGGCTTTTTGATTCACTTGACAGCTATTCCGCTTTTTCTGCAAGGTGTGTCATCCGACTGGCACAACTATGTCATTGACGGTATGGTTATTTTCTACCTTTTGCGCCTGATGTATTTCGGCGAACGCCGCGCCGATGGCGAATTTACCGGCTGGGCCAAGTTTGGTGCCTTGGCCTGGACGCTTTTCTTCATCAACAAAGCCGCCAACACCCTCACCCGCCAACGCGTCGTTTTTGCACTGCGGCTCCTCATCACCGCCGCCACCATCGTCCCACTGTGGGTCATTACCGCCCAAACCAACGACCAAACCACCTCGCTCTACACCGTACTTACCACGGCCTTCATTCTGATCTACGGCTACGTCAAAAACATCCTCGCCAGCCGCAAGGCCAGCCAAACCGAAACCCTGCTCAACGATGAAACCATCGCCCTGTGCAAAGCCTACAATGCGCGCTCAAGCGATGCGCGCCAAATGATTCAGCGCATTGCGGTGGAAGACTTCACCGTACCGAAACGCGCACCATTGACTGCCGAAAAGGCTTTTGATATTGATGCGCAATTAGGCTATGCCGTCGCTGAAATTGAAGAACTGGGACGCCAACGCTTCTATTGGGCGTATGGCGTAGCGTTTATCATTGCACTGTCAGCATGGTCTATTCATCACCAGAAAAAAGCAATGTTCGAATTTGGCTACGCAACTGGCTATACCGATGGCAAGGCGGGTGCAAAGCCAAAATCTGAAACCAGTTGGGACCGGGTTGCGCTATGCCATAACCGCGACTGGCGCGAAGGGCCAGCGCCCGATTCATGCTTCGACGAACCGCAAAAATAGCCTGCATTGTGTAGCACTTTCAGCCCGGCAGGCCGGGCTTTCGGATTTACTGCTTGGGTTTCAGCACCACCTGCACATAGTTATTCAGATCAAAATAACGCTGTGCCGCTTGTTGGATGTCTTTCGGGCTTAAACCATTGACCCGGCTTTCATAGCTTAACAGCAAGGCCGGGTCGAGTTGATTGAGTGCCGATTGTTGCAGACGACTCAGCCAGAAGTGATTATCACGCAGATTGCTGCGATAGCTCTTCAACCAGTTTTGCTTGACCTTGTCCAGGTCAGCCGGATCCGGGCCGCGGGTTTTGATGGCTTCAATTTCTGCCAGCAGCGCGGCAATCACCTTGTCGGTATTTTCCGGGGCGCAGGTGAGCGACGTGGTGATGCTGTAGTTGCCATAGGGATGCTTTTGCATATCCCCCTGCAAATTGCCGCT
>JBDLSU010000902.1:0-3295 GCA_039799405.1 Pseudomonadota bacterium
GGCGATTGTGGCCGCCGATTTGCTGGCCCTGACCGTGTTGACCGCACCGGGCGAATGGGGTGCCGACGTGGTAGTGGGCAATAGCCAGCGCTTTGGCGTGCCCATGGGCTTTGGTGGCCCGCACGCCGGTTACCTGGCGACCAAGGACGAATACAAGCGCTCGATGCCGGGCCGTCTGGTCGGTGTTACCATCGACGCCCAGGGCAATCCGGCTTACCGCCTGGCCCTGCAAACGCGCGAACAGCATATCCGCCGCGAAAAAGCCACGTCCAATATCTGTACCGCCCAGGTGTTGCTGGCAGTGATTGCCTCGATGTACGCGGTGTATCACGGCCCGCAAGGCTTGCGTCAGATTGGCGAACGGGTACACCGCTACACTGGCGTGCTGGCCGCCAGCCTGGTCAAGCTCGGTTACACCCTCAGCAATCAGTATTACTTTGATACGCTGACCGTGCAAACCCCGCGCAAAGCCGCCAAATTGCATGAACTGGCCAATGAACATGGCATTAATCTGCGCATCATTGATGCCAATAGCGTCGGCATTTCGCTGGACGAAACCACCAGCCGCGATGATATCGCGCTGCTGTGGTCGCTGTTTGCCCAGGGCGTGCGTCCGAAACCAGAGTTGCAGGACTTCGACAAGATCGAAGCCAAACTCAAGGACGGCTACCCGGCCGCACTGGCCCGTAGTAGCGCCTACCTGAGCCACCCGGTATTTAACCGCTACCATTCCGAGCACGAAATGCTGCGTTATCTGCGTGGTTTGGCTGACAAGGATCTGGCGCTGGATCGCACCATGATCCCGCTCGGCTCTTGCACCATGAAGCTGAACGCCACCAGTGAAATGATTCCCGTCACCTGGCCCGAGTTTTCCAGCATCCACCCGCTGGCACCGGATGCGCAAACCGCTGGCTATCGTGAAATGATTGCGCAACTGGAAGAAATGCTGTGCGCCCTCACCGGCTATGCTGCGGTATCGGTTCAACCAAACGCCGGTTCGCAAGGTGAATACGCCGGTTTGCTGGTGATCAAGGCTTACCACGCCTCGCGCGGCCAGGGCCATCGCAATATCTGCCTGATTCCTTCCTCGGCCCATGGCACCAATCCGGCTTCGGCCAGCATGGTGGACATGAAGGTGGTGGTGGTAGCCTGTGATGATAACGGCAATATCGATCTGGCCGATCTGAAGGCCAAGGCCGAGCAGCACAAAGACAATCTGGCCTGCGCCATGGTGACTTACCCGTCCACCCATGGCGTGTTTGAAGAAGGCATCAAGGATTTGTGCAAAATCGTGCATGCCAATGGCGGCCAGGTGTATATCGATGGTGCCAATATGAATGCGCTGGTCGGTGTGGCTGCGCCGGGCAAGTTTGGCGGCGATGTCAGCCATCTGAATTTGCACAAAACCTTCTGCATTCCACACGGCGGTGGCGGCCCCGGCGTTGGCCCGATTGGGGTTGGTGCGCATTTGGCCGAGTTTTTGCCCAATCACCGCTCCAGCGGTTATCAGCGCAATGAAAAAGGCATTGGCGCGATTACGGCCGCACCGTATGGTTCGGCCAGTATTTTGCCAATCTCGTGGATGTATATTGCGATGATGGGTGCCAGCGGTCTGGCAGCCGCCACCGAAACCGCGATTTTGGCGGCCAACTATATCGCCAAACGCCTGGCACCGCACTTCCCGGTGCTGTACAGCGGCCACGACGGTTTGATTGCGCATGAATGCATTCTGGATTTGCGCCCACTGGAAAACGCCACCGGCATCAGCAATGAAGATGTCGCCAAGCGTTTGATGGACTTTGGCTTCCACGCGCCCACCATGAGCTTCCCGGTACCGGGCACGCTGATGATTGAGCCGACCGAAAGTGAATCGAAGGTGGAACTGGATCGTTTCATCGACGCCATGATCACCATCCGAAATGAAATCGCCAAGGTTGAAAGCGGTGAATTTGATCGTCTGGACAATCCATTGAAAGGCGCACCACATACCGCACAAGTATTGACGGCCGACAAGTGGGAACGCAAGTATAGCCGTGAAGTTGCGGCTTATCCGGTAGCATCCCTGCGCAAGCAAAAATACTGGCCACCGGTTGGTCGTGCTGACAATGTGTATGGCGACCGTAACCTGATTTGCTCTTGCCCGCCAGTCAGCGATTACGAGTAAGCCCTGAATCAGCAATAAATCGTGACTATTCAGCCCATTGGCCGTTGTGCCGTCATTCCCGCGAAGGCGGGAATCCAGTTCTATGCGAATTGTTGTCGGTTCTACTCCGCGCTAGCACTGGATTCCCGCCTTCGCGGGAATGACGGTGCCCGAGGCTGAACAGTTACAATAAATCAGCAATAGATCACCAATAAATCAGCCGCAAAACAACGCGGCAACAAAAAAGCACATGTGATGAGCATGTGCTTTTTTTGTAGCTTAAAGTGCTTGCTTAACGACTGTCAGCCGCCAAAATTCTGGCACGAATCGCATTCAACACCGTCATCGAGGCATAACCCGCATCATAAATCGAACGCGAATTAACATTCGGCCGTGGCAACACAAAGGTGTAGAAGTTCGAGCCTTCCACAATATTGCCTTGCGCATACAGGTTTTCAATTACCTGGCCCTGGCTGTCGATGATGTGGCCTTTTTCATTCACATTCAAACCACCGGCTTTGAATGGCCCGTTTTGATACGGTACCGCCACCCCGGATTTGAGCATATTGCGCACGATGCGGGAGGTTGAACGCTCAGGTTCAAACATGTCAATCTTGGCGCGCACCATCACGTCATAGTACTCGGTGTACGGTTCTTTGAACTTGGTCGAAGTCAGCGTGAATTTGCCTTTGTCCGCGTCAAAGCCAACCGTCGGGGCCGGGCCAATATCGAAGCTGACGATACCCGCTTCCATCAGGGCCAGGGTTTCAATATTGCGCTCTTTTGGTGGGCCAACGGCAATGCGGTTAATAATCGCACACCAGCCACTGAGGAAGCGCTCATGCGATTCCGGTGTCAGTCCACCCTGGTCGATGGCATAACGGATAATGTCGCGCACATCGCGCAGCACATCGGTTGCCGCCTTGGCCGGGTTTTCCATATTGCCGCCGAAGGCGTCGGCAATGTCGCGCACCAGATAGTCATGCACAAAACGGCTGAACGATTTCGGATCGTTGAAAGAATCCTGCGCCACGGGCGAAATGATGCGGTCAATCGCCAGCTCGTCAGCGGTGGACATCACATATTCTTCCGGCACCACCCAGGTATTGCGTGCGGTACAGGAATACACATACGCCATTTCTTTCTTCAGGG
>JBDLSU010000903.1:0-3282 GCA_039799405.1 Pseudomonadota bacterium
CAGGGGTGGCATCGATATGGCTGACGATGATGCCGGTGGTAAAGCTGCGGCCAGCCATGGCCTGGTGGAAATAATCGCGAAACTGGCTATTGCTGCCAACCGCTTCAGGGTCATTGGAAGCGAGTGCAATGCCGTGGCGGTTTAGCAGCAGCACCCGGTTGACATTCGGGTTGGCCTGCAACAGATTACGAATTTTACCTTGCACCAGCGCCTGCGTTTCTTGGCTGGGCTGGTTCAGGTAATGGATGAAATCGGCATCCCGCGCAATGTAATCGGCCAGGTGGCGGCTATCGGCCAGCAACTGACTGACCCGCCCGGCCACGCTTTGCGCCAGCCGTTCCAGATTGCGCAATTCAGCACTGGAAACGCTGGCGACGCTGCCTTTCAGATTGTAGTAAGCGGTCATGGTCATCGGCAACAAGGCCGCCAGCACCAGCGCCAGACTCAGTTTCAGGCCCAGTGGCCAGTTAGCAGGCTGCAGCAAGAGCAAACCGGCCCGGCGCAACCACGGCAGGCGCAACTGCTGTTTCACGGCATCGCCCAGGCGCAGGCGCAAGGCGTCTTGCAAACCCAGGCTACCGGTGTGAGAGGCAAACAGCCGTTGCGAGAATTCGGCCACGCTTTGGGGGCGGGCTTCGGCTGGCATCTGGATGGCCCAGTCAAGCGCCTGCAAAAATGCCGGGCTGTAACGGCCGGGCCACTTTTCTTGCGCCAGCGCTTCGGCGGTGGGCATGGCTTGCTGTGCCATGGCGCGCTCGGGTGCGGGCCAGGGCTTGCTGCCTGCCAGCATCCAGTACAGGGTGGCACCAAAGGCGTAGATATCGGTCCACGGGCCTTGCGCCTCGCCCTGATATTGTTCCGGTGGCGCATAGCCGGGCGTGACAATCGGGGTCAGGTCGGCGTTGCCGCTACTGGTTTGGCGGGCGGCACCAAAATCCAGCAAGACCAGGCTGCCATTGCTGTTACGCACCATGATATTGTCGGGCTTGATATCGCGGTGCAAATACCCGGCTTCATGCACCAGCGCCAGACCATCGAGCAGCGGTTGCAGCAAGGCCAGCAATTCTGCTTCCGGCAAATGCTGTTGCCACCATTGGCGCAACGACTGGCCTTGTTCATATTCCAGCACAATGTAGGCGGTGCGATGCGCTTCAAAAAAGCGCGCTACCCGCACAATATTCGGATGGCGAAAGCTGGCCAGGGTACGCGCCTCGTACAAAAAATTATCCAGCCCGGTTTGATAATTCTGGCTGTCTTCCGGGCTGCGCGGCACCACCGACATATCGCTGGCGCGGCAAGAAAAATCCGCTGGCAGGTATTCCTTGACGGCGAAACGGCTGTTCAAATTGATGTCGGTAGCCAGATAGGTAATGCCGAAACCACCCTGCCCCAGCACTTCATCAATGCGGTATTCAAACAACTGAAAACCGGGTGGCAGCACCAGCGCAATGGCGGCCGAGGCATCCGGCACCATGCGCTCAAGGGTGGCGATGCGGGTGGCGTCCGGGTCGAAACTGGCGCTGATGGCGCTGGCAGTTTTCGGATGCACGACGGCGGCGTTGCTGGCACTATTGGCGCGGCTATTATTTGCGGCCACCTCAAGTTGCGCCTGTTGCAATTGCTCGCGCAACAGCGCGGCATCGCGCTCCTTGCTACGTCGCAGCTTGCGCTCCAGCACCACCACTTGCTGCAGCGAGCGCACCCGTTGCGACAGTTCGGCGCTGTTGTCTTCAGCCGGGGTCTTGCGCAATTGGGTAGATTGCTTGGATTGGGGCGCGTCCATGCCTGGTCTCCTACATTTTGCCCGGCAGCCAGGTCGCCAGCGCCGGGAACCACATCAGGAACAGGGCCTTGCCCTGCGCCCGGCTCAGTCTTTGCTGCTGCGCCCTTTGCGCGCCAGTTCCGCTTCAATACGCTGGCACAGGGTGCGCAAGACCTTGATGCGGGCAAAGTTTTTGTCGTTGGCTTCCACCAATGTCCAGGGTGCGGTGCCAGTGCTGGTGCGCTCGATCATCTCGCAAATCGCCACCTGATAGTCATCCCATTTGTCGCGGTTACGCCAGTCTTCTTCAGTGATTTTGAAGCGTTTGAAGGCGATTTCTTCACGTTCTTTAAAGCGTTTGAGTTGTTCTTCCTGGCTCACCTGCAGCCAGAATTTGACCACGATGGCACCGGCATCGCACAGTTCGTGTTCAAAGTCGTTGATTTCCGAATAGGCGCGCATCCAGTCGGCGGTTTTGCAATAGCCTTCCACCCGTTCCACCAACACCCGGCCATACCAGGTACGGTCAAAAATCACCACCCGGCCCTGTCTGGGCAAGTGTCGCCAAAAACGCCACAAATACGGTTGCGCCCGTTCTTCTTCGGTCGGTGCAGCCACTGGCACAATCTGGTACTGGCGCGCATCCAGCGCCCCGGCAATGCGCCGGATCGCCCCGCCCTTGCCCGCCGCATCCACGCCTTCAAAAGCACACACCACGGAACGGGTTTTCATGCGCGGGTCGCGCAGCAATTCGGCCAGCTTGCCCTGCCAGCGCGCCAGTTGATCTTCGTAGGCGTTTTTGTCCAGCGTCTGGCTTAAATCCAGCGCCGACAACACGGTACGACCATCCACATTCACCTGAAGCGCTGGTGCCACCGGGGTATCTTGCTGGTCGCCTTCACTCAGCTTTTTGCGCAAGGCTTGCAACAGGGTCTGACCGACCGTGAGCGAGCGGTAGCGGTCGTCGCTGCCATCGACAATAATCCAGGGCGACCAGGCGGTATTGCTGATGCGCAAAACATGACCGGCCACGTCTTGCAATTTATCGTAGGTTTTAACACGATCCCAGTTCCATTTGGTAACGCGCCAGGCCGTGCGCGGGTCTTTTTCCAGTGCGGTGAGGCGTTGTTTTTGTCCTTCACGGGTCAGGTGAAACCAGAATTTGAGCACCAGCGCGCCTTCATTCACCAGCATGGTTTCAAAGCGGTTGATCTGTTCCAGCCGCGCATCGAGCTGATGGCGCGACATATTGCCTTCAATCGATTCGTGGATCGGCTCGGAATACCAGGAACCAGCAAAAATCCCGATCCGGCCTTTGGGTGGCAGGGCGCGCCAGTAACGCCACATCAACGGCCGATCGCGCTCTTCGTCGCTGGCTTCGGCAAATACCAGGGTTGAAATAAAGCGCGGATCCATCCATTCATACAACAGGTTGATGGTCTCGCCCTTGCCCGCACCATCTTGTCCGCTGATCAATACCACCACCGGAATCTTCTTGTCCTTCAGCAAATCAAACTGCG
>JBDLSU010000904.1:0-10095 GCA_039799405.1 Pseudomonadota bacterium
CGCTGGCGTGGGCGCAACGTACCAATGTGGTATTGTCGCTGGCTGCCAGCAAGGACAGCGCTAACGCCAAACAGCGGGAAGCGGCGCAAAACCTGGTCCGGCGCTGGTTTGCTGATGCCAGTACGACACAGCAAGAGCTGGAAAAATATATTGGCGTTTTACAGCGGGGGTTCAAGACCATAACCGCGCGCCTGAACCGTGGTAAGTTTGTGCTGGTGGATTGGGCACCGTTGCGCAGGGCAGTCTCCATAGAAGAGCAAGCGCGCCTTAATTCTGCCGCATTTGTGTTGCCAGATAAACGCGATAGTCTTGACGTAATTTATATCGAGCAGGGATTCTTTGCAGAAAATGCCGATGTTATACAAGGTCCAAAGTTTTGGTCGCGTATTGTATTGCATGAAATGTCGCACCTTGTTTGTAATACGGACGATATAGTCAGCGGTAAGGTAAAGCGCTATGCCACAACTGGAATTGGTCCTCACGCCGGTTTTCCAGGGCGCGCTGCAATAAGGAATGCGGACAATTGGGCGATGTTTGGCGCGGACTGTGCAATGGCATTAACCGAAACCGAGCGCAGCCAAGCACTGTGGCAAAAATGATTTCGTGAGCCAGCAATCACATCAAGTTTGTGTGTTGCAAGGATATAGTCGCACTTTACAATTACTCTGAAAATTACCATCATGCTTATTCCACAGCCGAAAGTAACGCCGTTAGAACACCAGGGTTTGCGCTACCAACAAGATCGAGAAACCGATTTTGATGGGCGGGAATATGGCGCAACTTACCTTTCCGTGACCGATATTAAAACAAACCAGTTCGTATGGGCAGTCAAAATTTGCGACTGCATAAACCATACCGATAACGGCCCTTCGGACACGACTTATGTCGATATCAGCAAAATTGACCTTGGCCCTGGTGAAAATGAAATAACGGTTGAAACCATGGTCAAGACCCGCCATTTGATTGATCTCCAGGCAAGAACATCAACATTGATTTATAGCCCCGACTGGTTCATTAAACCGCGATTGGAAGCAACATTTGATGAGTCACAACCTCCCATGCCGCCGCCATGGCCCCGGCGGCGGAAAAAGTAAGCTGTGTTGGTGCAGACAATACATTTTTTTCGCGAGGACACACAGCCTGTCCTAAAGTCAAATTCTTGCTTGCCACCGATATCAAAACCAACGCGCCTTTGTGGATCATTAAAATATGTGATTGCATCAAGTCCCCCCGTGTGGCCCTTTTCGCTTTGGCTCGGTTGAATTCACGAAGATTACCAATGGCCCCACGACTGCATGGACGGTACGCGCATGAACTCGTTGAAATCAATTTCGCCGTTGATGAAGCGCTGTGCAATGCTTTCTGTGTCGGGCGCAAGCTGGAAACCTTCAAGGCCAACTGATGCCCGTGCGAAATTGACCGCGGCCTGGCGCTTACGTTGCTCATCGGGAGGAATGTTGGACTTGGTTAGTGCTTTTTCTTTGGCACTGATGATATAAGTTTGCATGAGTCGCGGCGGTGAAAAAGGTAAAGTATCATAACGCAGGCGCAGCCACCGCGCAATTTTCGCGCATCAGCTTGCATAGCCTGACATTTTTTAACCATCAACGAGCGATTGCGATGACTGAACCCAGCTTTAATGAAACGACTTACCTGACCTTGCACCAGGATGTGCGACTTGCGGTTGAGCGCGGCGATTTTCGCTCCGGTCAGGAGCATTACGAGAAATACGGCAAAGCCGAGGGCCGTAAGGTCATGCGCTTTGATCCGGACAGCCATTCGATACAGGATTATTCACGCCTGGTGCGCAAGTTGATTGTTACCCATCCCGACAACCTTGATCTGGCGATGGCCAAGGCGGTTGGTGCCCTGACGCTGGAGATTTTCCAGGAATCGGGCGACAAGCATTACCACATTCTGCGCCGCTACGGCCTGCAGGACGGCTACGCGATTTATGATCTGGCTTGTGGTTCGGGCCGCACCGCCTCCGCGCTGCAACGGCATGGCTGGCTCGGGCAATACCGGGGGGCGGATATTATCCACGATCTGGTCGATTATGCTGGCCGCAAAAACCCCGGCTTCCGGTTTTTTGTACACCCGGATTATTCCATCTTCGCCGAAGACAATAGCCAGGACATGATTTTTTCCTGGAGCTTGTTCACCCATCTGCAAATCGAAGAATCCTTTTTGTACGCCAAAGATTGCTACCGCGCGCTCAAGCCCGATGGCATCTTCATTTTCAGCTTTTTGACCTTGCAAGACCGTGGCCATCGCGACCTGTTCCTGAGCCATGTGTCCGAACTGGAAAACGGCTTGCCACGGGTACATCTGGATACTTTTCTGGATCAGGAAACCATTACCACGCTGTTTTGCCAAATGCTGGGCTTCAAGCTGGTGGAATTTATTGATGCCGATGATGCATCGGCCACGCCTGGCGGCAGTTTTGGTCAGGCGCTGGCGGTTTTCAAAAAATGAATCTGCACGTGGTAAGTTCGGTTTCTAAGGATCGGCTTCCAGCCAAAGATGATAATTACGCAGCGAATAACGGGTTCATTTTTTGGCACGGATCGAGTCTTCCCTTATTCACGACTACTTGGTGGTGCAATAATGCAATGCTTGCCGGGTCACCCGTCATTTTCTGATTATTGTTGGTGCATGGAAAACCTGGTTCTGTTTTTGAGTTGTGATAATCTATTACGATTCGTTTTAAAAATGGAGCCTTCCCATGCGCATTACTGCCTCCCATATTCTTGATTGGGTTGCCACCGAGGCCAAAGTCGCACAAACTGACTTGCCGCGTTGGGTACGACGGCTTTGTTTCAGTGCAGAGTCAACACGGCAAATCGCTTTTCCTGCGGGTGACTCCAGTTTTGTACCGGATTGGGATGGCGTGCTATCGAGCGAACGCGGCAATGCCTGGGTGCCTGCAGGCGCGTCCCGCTGGGAAATTGGTTGCGATCAGAAAATTTTAACGAAAGCAAATAAAGAATATGCCAAGCGAACCAAAAATACCGCACCTGATCTGCGGCATGCTTGTACCTTTGTTTTTGTTACGCCACGACGATGGACAAAAAAGAAAAGTTGGGTCAGCAGTCAGTTGACAAAGGGGGATTGGGCCGACGTGCGGGTTTATGACGCAGACGATTTGGAACAGTGGCTGGAGCAATCTCCTGCAGTTGCCCTGCAATTTGGCGAAGCCTTGGGTTTGCTTGGGACTGGCGTCGAAAGTTGTTCACATCACTGGCAAACATGGGCGCAGCAAAGTACGCCAGTTATTACGACCAGTGCCATGTTCATGGGGCGAAATGCCACGCAGGAAAACTTACTTGTAACAATCCATGCCGCACAGGCCCGGCAAGATATGCCCGGGCTTGTGGCACTTCGTGCCGACAGCGTGCAGGAAGCCGTCGCTTTTGCCGTTGCTGCGATTTTCACCGAAAAACCTTTGCTTGATCAGACGCTCGTAGTGTGCCATGAGGACGGCTGGCGATATGTGGCCGCAAATCCCCAACTGAGAGTTGCCATTGCCGCGTCCCCCGAAGTGGCAGCAAAACCGGTGGCGCGCCCCGGCTTGCTGGTTTTGGTGCCGCACGCGAGCGGGAATCTGCCGGGAAAATCAAGTGACAATGAATTGAACATTGAACGCCCGAATATTTATGAGTTTGAAAAAGCCTTGGTCGCCATCGGCATGGAGGAATCCGACGCCAAGCGCTTTGCCTTGAGTTGCGGGCGGTCCTGGAGTGTGTTGCGTCGGCAGCGTGCAATCAACCCCGCGATTGGCAATCCAGACTGGCTGCATGTGCCACAAGCCCGAAGCTTGGCCATGCTTTGTCTGCTGGGTACCTGGAATGCGTCAATGGAAGCCGACCGGGAAGTAGTGGCGCGGCTTGCAAATTGCCCATATGAAGAGATCGAGTGTGATTTGCGCGTTCTGGCCAAACTTGATGATGCGCCCTTACTTTGTATAGGCGCTGTGTGGAAGGCGAAATCGCCGTTGGAACTCTTGATGTTGTTTGGTGACAGGATCAGCCGTGACCAATTGGATCGCTTTTTCTCCATCGCGCTGGATTTGTTCAGTACACCTGACCCCAAACTGAGTATGCCTGATGAAGAGCGCTGGATGGCAGCGGTGCATGGCAAAGTGCATCCGTATTCCGGTTTGTTGTTTGACTCTATCAGCGATGCCTTGATTAAACTTGCTGTACGCGGCCAGGAGCAGGCAGGTCTGGCTGCGCTCAATATCGGTGAACGGGTTGATCGACTGGTATATAAGTTGCTTCATGATGCTGACGACATTCGCTGGTTGTCGCTGTCCTCCTACTTGCCAGCTTTGGCTGAGGCCGCGCCTGGCGTATTTCTTGATGCAATTGAGGTGAGTCTACGTAAAGCCGATGCGCCAGTGACTCGACTTTTGACCGAGACTGGTGACTCAGGCACAACGGGAGCATGTTGGCATGCTGGCTTGTTATGGGCGTTGGAAACCCTGGCCTGGAATCCAGGGCGGCTGGCGCGGGTTGCGTTGATTCTGGCCCAATTGAGTCATATTCCGATTAAAGGTAATTGGGGCAATACCCCGGGTGCCAGTTTGTTTGGACTATTTCGCGCCTGGTTGCCGTACACAGCCGCAAGTTTGCAAGGCCGAATCGAGGTACTTGATTTGTTGATCAAGAAAGACGATGAAGCGGCATTTGCGGTGGTCGAGGCACTGTTGCCGTCATTGTGGCAACAAATGGCGTTTTCGGCGACCCGCCCCAAGTGGCGGGAAGATGATGCAGGTACAGACAATGGTGTGACCGAAGACGAAATGTATGCCATGCATGACGCTGCCAAGGAGCGCCTGTTTCGCTTAAGCGCAGGCAAAGTGCATCGCATTGCCAAAATGCTGGAAAACACTGCATTACGAACTCCAGCCGATATGCCACGGGTGTTGGCGTTGACCGACTCATTTTTGGACAAAAATGATGATGACAAAGAAATCCTGCGCGTAGCCTTGCGAGAAATAATCTCGTGGCACCGTAAGTATGACCATAGCCCACCGGCTGAACTTGATTCATGGCTATTGGATGCCGAAGCTCGTTACAACGCTTTGGCACCATCAGACTTGGTGGTACGGCATCGCTGGCTGTTTGATAAACATTGGATAGATTTACCAATTAAAGATGATGCTAGCAATTACGAGAGGAATGAGATTGCGCTTGCGCAAATGAGGGCAAGTGCGTTGAGCGAGCTATTTCAAGAGCAAGGCTTGGTAGATATTAAACGTATGGTGATGGTATGTGCTGAACCTCGCCTTGTAGGTGCTACATTGATTGACTTGTCTTTGTCCGGTGTGAATTGGCCAACATGGATGGTGGAAACCGGTGGCGACTTTGTGCGCTGTACGCCGATCGTCCAATGCATTAGTGCGATGCTGTGTGGGGCGCGTTCGCCAAGGTCTGGTGAACTTTTACGTGCGGTATTGACTATTGCTGATCAACAGGTATGGTCGGTCGAAAGACGGGCGCGGTTTCTGGTGTTGGCCAGATCGGAGCGTGAGACCTGGCAATTGCTTGCGGAGCAGGAGGGGGAGACCGACGCAGCATACTGGCAAATTGTGCCGGCCCAAGGCTGGTACGCGGCCGATGAGGTATCGTATGTGATGCGCTGTTTGCTGCAAGCCAAACGACCAAGGTCAGCCTTGATATGTTGTCAAAGCAGGAAAGATCATGCGGAACCGCAATTGCTTTTTACTGCACTTCAAGGATTTGTCGCAGGGCAGGAGCCTGAGGGGCCTATGCTTGAATCCTGGAGACTCGGCGATCTACTCGATCATTTGGAAAAAAGTGGTGAAATTGAAAAAGAACCACTGGTGCATCTTGAATTTGCAATATTGCCTGCTTTGGGTTATCGGCAGGAACGGCGGGCAGTGACCTTGTATCAAAGCATTATGTCTGATCCAGGCCTTTTCGTTGAATTGATCACGATGGTATATAAACCAAGGCATGGCCAACCGACAGTGTTTCATACAGAAGGTGAGGCGGTAGCCGCGAGAGCTGCTGCTAAGGTGGCTCGGCAAGTCTTGAAGGCGTGTACCAGAATGCCCGGTACAACAGCCGATGGGACAATTGATCCATGTGTATTTACACACTATATAGATGCGGTCAGGGAATTGTGTGGCAAAACGGATCGTCTGGAGGTTGGTGATTTGACCTTGGGAGAGATACTGGCACACGCGCCTTCCGATGACGATGGAACCTGGCCCTTCGCACCTGCACGTGAAATCCTGGATCGTCCCGAGTTTGAGGATGTAAGACGTGGCTTTGCAATCGGGACATGGAATAAGCGCGGCGTTACCACACGTTCACCTTGGGATGGCGGGGATCAAGAGCGCAATCTGGCAAACGGCTTTCTTGATCAGGCGCGACGGGTTCAGTCAAGTTTTCCTAATGTGGCATCCATGCTGGAAGGGATCGCCCGGAGTTATGTGAATCATGGAAACAGGGAAGATAATGAGGCAAATCTGCGCAAAGAGAGTTATTAATCAGCGAGTTTTCTTTTTCTCGTGCTGCATCCGTTTGCCCATACCGGACAAGCGAATCCGCGAAAACAGCGCTTTCCGATCTGGTTGGCACTGAACTGCTTACGGCGCCACTTTGATGCACCGGCCATACAGCGCATTTGGGCCGATCCAGCCATTGATCAAACCACGGTTGTTGCCGATCTGAAAGCGCTGGCCCTGAATCGCACGAATCAGGTGCAGGTATTCGTTGCCGTTGACTTTGCACAGCACAATATCGCCCACCGCAAGGGTGGCGATATCGGTGACCGGTTCGACCGTGCAGAGTTGGCCCGATTCAATTTTCCCGGCCATCGAATGGCCGCGCGGCCGGAATGAAACGGTTTCTCCGGTTTTTAATTTTGCGATGTGTCCTGTTGCCCAGCCCATATGATCCGGTTGTGATGATTGAAGTGAGCGCCCATCATACCTGATCCGGCTTGGTCCGGAAAAACCGGATGGTGCTTGCCTATGCCATTTTTTCCAAAATAGCTTGCCACAAATTGCGCGGTACCACATCGGCATAACCCGCCTCCTGGGCATCATTGCATTCGATCACAATCCAGTTACCTGCCAGAGTTTTAGCAAAATCCACCACCAGAAATGGTACCTGCATCAACTGCGCCGCCTGTTTGGCCACGGCCAAACCGTCTGCGAGGTCAGCACAACTGTAATGTGGTGTCTGATACCAATAGCGGCCGCAGCCAACGCACTCGCCTTGCCACCAAAATGAGCGGAATTCAAGCGATGGAGTGATTTGTCCGGGAATTCCGCCTGCGACTGGCATCAAAGGCGCAAATTCACGAATCACTGGTTTTTGCCAGTGCAGGATCGGGTTGGTTTTGTACTTGTTTGCGGCTACTTCATATTGCGCAGCACTTCGGATGACGGATAAATCGAGTGCATGTTTGGCAGTTTGGCGCGAGCCTTTCATAAAAACCGGCCAGTTGAAATGCGTTTCAATTTCCGTGACGGTTGGCAGCGTCTCAAACACCATGGTGCGGGGCGTAAGCGCTTGCAGGCGTGGATACCAATGAATCAATTCGCTGGCGCGTTCATGCTGTTCAGGTGAGTTGATCAGCCGGATTCCGCGCGCCAACTGGGTGGCGTATTCGCTGGCGTAGTCGTCAATCGCCCCGGTGCGTATGACGCAAGGTAATTCCCCATCGATTTGATATGGATGGCTGCAGGCAAAGTACAGGCTAAAGTCGAAGTCGTACACAGGCAGCCCGACTTCGGCACTTAAAATCAACAGTTTTTGATCGAGCAGAGTGAGGTTAATCATGGTTGTTGTTATCGGGTACGATTGGTTCGGTCAGATTGGAGGCAATCAGAAGGATGTATTCCCGCTTGTCACGGGTGGCGAATGCCTGTTTCAGCATGTCCAACCCGGTGCCGGAAAACCGCAATCGGCAGAATAACCATGCGGAATTCCAGCTAATGATCTGCGGAAGCACTCAACCTCTTTCAAAATCAGCGCTACCTCGGCAAATTTGCCCAGGTCAATGGTTTTGAGGTCCGGTGTGTCACCGTCTATCCTGATTTTGCTAATGAGGTTGAACACGGTGCCAACAGGTACAGCGCTGTCGCCGTTTTTTCCGATAACAAATCCAGTGTCATCTACTGAGTCAACCAGAAAATCAACTGTTGTCATTTGCTTGATTTTTAAATCCATTAGGGGCACAGGTCTGTTTGTCGGGATGGTTTATGGCTTACAACCCGAAGCGGTGCAAACCGTGGCGTTCAGGCAATAATACCACCTTGATTTCACAAATCGGGTTGTCATGAGTTTTTTGATTAATCTCGATTGCGCAAAACTCACCGTGCAGCAGAATCATTCAAATGCGCTTGAGTGAGCAAGTTGTTTGGAGCGCATTTTGATGTTGCGACTATCATCGCCGGGTAAACCCGATGCGCCGGGGGCACCCCACTCTTGCCCGATTTATTGCGCTGGCAATTGCGCCATTGCCGCCCGAATAAACGTCATCGGCACCTGATCCATGCCCGAACCCAGCATCAGGGCAGGTTCATGCTGATACGCCTGGCGCAGGCCAGCCAATTATGGCATGGGTGGGGCAACGCACATACAGTGCGCGGGGGGGCCATTAGTCTGGACGCACGAATCGGCAGGGCCGGGTTTTGGATTGTTCACATAATCCGGCTTGACCTGCGCGCCGGTTCGGCCCGGATTGCGCCAGCCTGGCGCAGTCGCCCCTATTGCAGTCCAATCCAAGGAGCGCTCTCATCATGGAACGTCAATCATCATCATCATCATCGTCGGCATCATCGCAATTTCAGGAAAAACAGCAAGCCTTTCTGCATAAGCTCAATAGTCTCGATTTTGGCCCGCTGGCCTATAAACTGATGAACCCGGAAGATCGCCCCGGCCTGTCGTTTGAGCAAAGTATTGATGCCATCAAGAAATATAAAGGGTTTTTGGCGCTGTATGCCGCCAACCCTGGCAAGCCGATTTCTCCTTCGCGCTATATCGATTATGTCTGGCATACCCATATTCTGGATGCCGAGTTATACACCGTGCAGACCGGGCTTTTGTTCGGTCATTATCTGCAGCATTTTCCGTTTTTTGGCAAACGCGGGGAGGCAGATGAAAAGCAATTGCTGGCGGCGGCTGAATTTACCAAGTCTGAAGCGCTACGTTATTTTGCCTGGGATGATGATGACTGGTGCGGCACCGGGCACCATCTGAAATGGCCCGGCCCGAAGCACACTATTGCTGATCTGGCGAATGTGATTTTTCCGGCGGCGGCCAATCTGTCGCAACCGGGCAGTGCGCAAGACAGTATTACGATTGAAGTGGGTAACTTTCGCCATACGATCCAACATTTTGGCGGCCAGACCGAACCGGGGAATAGAATGTCGCTTTCGCGTCAGGATTCGGTGGCCCAGTTGTTGAAGTTGCCGATCTGGGTGATTGTGTGCTTTCCGTCGGAACTGAATATTCTGGATGAAATGATCGTGTTCCAGAGCCGTGAACGGCTGGCCGAAGTGGCAGCGCGCCTGGTCAAACAGCGCCTGGCACCCTCCGGCTTTCAAATAGAACTGGTAAATTTGCAGTTGCAGCATTAAGGTACGGCACTCACTGCCGCCCTGAGCGCCCGCCTGCAGGTATGGCGGGTGCCAGGGGATACAATTGCTGCGTCTGATTGGGATGGTACGGCGATGCAGCGCTGCCGCCGCACCAGTTCAATTACATATTGGCTTCAAGAAACGCCGTTAATTGCGGCTTCGCCAGGGCACCTACTTTTTGCGCTATCACCGAGCCATTTTTGAACAAGATCAGGGTAGGAATGCCGCGAATGCCATACTTGGCCGGGATGGTGTTGTTTGCATCGACATCGAGCTTGACGATGGTCAGCTTGTCTAAATAGTCGTTGGCGACCACTTCCAGCATTGGTGCGATTTGTTTGCACGGGCCACACCATTCTGCCCAAAAATCAACCAGAACCGGTTTGTCAGATCTCAGCACGTCGGCTTCAAAGGAGGCATCGGTGATGTGTTTAATATGCGCGCTCATGTTTTCCTCAAAATTTGGGTAGATG
>JBDLSU010000905.1:0-2890 GCA_039799405.1 Pseudomonadota bacterium
GTATTAATGCTTTGCAAGCTATGGTCGTCGCGTTTGATGCGAATCGGCGACGAAGTACGGGTTTCAATCCCGGTCAACAAGGCGTCAGGCATATAGTAACCAGGCACTTGCTTGTTAAAAGCAGGAAAGGCTTCGCGCATCGCGGTAATGGCGTATGCCGGCAAGGCGGTGGATAAATCACCCAGCGTAATGCCGGGGGTGTAGGAAGGAATCACGCTGCCAAGTTGGGTAGAAGGGCGGCCCGCGACAAAATCGCCCATCAACTGGGCCGGGGCGTTGTAATTGCTGCCGCCCAGTTCAAAGGCGCGTTCTTCCCACTGGCGCTGCAAGGCGACACCTGCCAGCGGGTGACCGGGGTAATCGGCTGGTGTAATGCCCACCACAATCGCGCTATTGGCATTGCGCTCATTGCGTGAATACTGGCTCATGCCATTGGTGACCACCCGGCCTGGCTCCGAGGCGGCTGCCACCACGGTGCCACCCGGGCACATGCAAAAGCTGTAGACAGAACGGCCATTTTCACAGTGATGCACCAGTTTATAATCGGCCGCGCCCAAAATCTTGTTACCCGCGTTCGGGCCGAAGCGGCAACGGTCGATCAGGCCCTGCGGGTGTTCGACCCGAAAGCCAAAGGAAAACGGTTTGGCTTCGACATACACGCCGCGCTGGTACAACATCTCGAAGGTGTCGCGCGCGCTATGCCCAATTGCCAGCGCCAGGTGGCGGGTTGGAATATATTCGCCACTGGCCAATTGCACACCCTGTACCTGATGGTCTTTGATGTCGATATCGGCCACCTTGGCTTCAAAGCGGATTTCACCGCCCAGGGCAATAATTTTGGCGCGCATTTGTTCCACCATTTTTACCAGGCGGAAGGTGCCGATATGCGGTTTGGAGACATATAAAATTTCTTCCGGCGCACCGGCTTGCACAAACTCGGTCAAGACCTTGCGGCCATAGTGTTTCGGGTCTTTGATCTGGCTATACAGCTTGCCATCGGAAAAAGTCCCGGCACCGCCTTCACCAAATTGCACATTCGATTCCGGATTAAGTACTCGTTTGCGCCACAATCCAAACGTGTCCTTGGTGCGCTCGCGTACCGATTTGCCGCGTTCCAGAATAATCGGGTTAAACCCCATCTGCGCCAGAATCAAGCCAATAAACAAGCCGCATGGCCCCATGCCAATCACTACCGGGCGCGCTTGCTGCACAGGCTTGGCTTGCGTGACGAAACGGTAACTGGTATCCGGACTTACGCCCAGGTGCGCATCGGTATTGCGTGTCAGAATCTGTTCCTCCAGCGGCGTTTCGATATCGAGCGCATAGATCAACAAGATCGCGGTTTTTTTGCGCGCATCATAGCTGCGCTTGTACACGCTGAAGCTGGTCAAATCTGCCTGCGTGATCCCGAGACGGCGCAAAATGGCGGCCTGCAAATCCGCTTCAGTGTGATTGAGCGGCAATTTGACTTCATTTAATCGCAACATGGGATAACCGTATCGGAAGGTGGTGGGCTTGGGCGTATTTCAGGCAAGGCGGGAGTATAGCAAAATTCCACCAAAAAGGGCAGCAAGCGGTGGTTTCGCCACCCCATGCTGCCCTGGTTTCAAGCGCTGTTTTACTTAAAACAGATTAAAACTTCTTGCTGTATTCCACCGTCAGCTTGACCGAACGCGCGGCAGTAAAACCACGGCCTTCACCGTAGTTCGCCAAAATCCCTTCGCCAGTGCCATCGTCATAAAACTCCCGGCGTGCTGTTGGCGTTTGCGAATTGAAGAGATTGAATACGTCCGCTTTAATTGCCAACCCTTTGAGCAGATTGGGTTTGTAACTCAAGCTCATATCCAGCCGCTTTTCCCATGGCAAGCGCCCGATGCTGCCGCGTGGCACCAATTTACCTGCACAGAAATAATATTCTGCGCCATAACCCAGGTTTTCATCCGATGCCGGATTGGTGCCCAGACAAACGTTGGGCCGCCCGGATTGAATCAGCAAATTGGCACCAATCGACCATTCCTGGTTAAACTCATAAAAGCCGTAAGCTTTTATTTGATGGGTGCGATCATTGGGCAGCAAACCATTTTGACCCGGGGTAAATTCCGGGAAGTCGAACAGCGCCGAAATAGCGATTTCAGTTTGGCCGCTATCGGAACGGGTCTGGCCTTCGGTATTCCCTTTGCTGCGCGACCAGGTGTAGTTCAGTTTGCCGTACCAGTTATTGCGTAATGGATGCTCCAGGAACAGATCAATTGCAGTATATTTGCGCTCGATCTTCGGATACCCCAATTCGTCGGCGCTGAACGATACATAGCGTCCAACGCCATTGGTATCAATCAGGTAGATCGTTGCGCCTTCGCCCGGATTAAAAATATAGCAGGGAACGGTTGCCGGATTGACTGAAATATTATTGGCACGGGCGTAGGCCAGCAACTTACGGGTGTC
The DNA here is from genome assembly GCA_039799405.1 of Pseudomonadota bacterium. Classification (GTDB taxonomy): domain Bacteria; phylum Pseudomonadota; class Gammaproteobacteria; order Burkholderiales; family Burkholderiaceae_D; genus CAMBDR01. The sequence continues at coordinate 2,443 of JBDLSU010000905.1, forward strand.
ACAGGTATCATCAATACCCGCCCCCAGCGTGCGATAGGTCGCTTTTAACCCGAAATTCAAGTCCTGGCTATAGGCTTTTTCAAAGCCAATCGTCACTTCATCCTGATAGTTTGGTTTGATGTTTTTGGCGACAACCGTGCGTGGGTCCTTGGCTTGACCGTATTCATTATTGGGGGAAATCGGCGTATTGACCGGATTGAGGCCCAGTGGCAAGCCTTGCGCATCTACCCCGGTATAGGTAAATTCCTGCACTGTGCTGAGAGAGCGGCTGGCCGCGCGTGCGGCTACCTGGGTTGGCAATTGCAGATAATAGCGCCCGGCACTACCAAATACCTTCAATGATTGATCGCCATTGACATCCCACGACGCCGACAAGCGCGGCGCGATCTGGTTTTTCACATCAATAAATTTCACGCCATCGCCATTGCTGTTGGAATACTGCTCATTG
>JBDLSU010000906.1:0-4664 GCA_039799405.1 Pseudomonadota bacterium
GGGGGATCTGGGCGGCTAAGCATTGCCCTGTTGTTCTGCTGGCTGCACACTGCGCCTGACAGCGGGGTGTGCGATGACACTCAGCACCGTTATATCCTGGTAGATACTGGTGCACTCAAGCGGAGTATGGACAGATGAAACTGAATAACCTGAAAATCGGCGTGCGGCTGGCAATTTTGTTAGGGCTATTGGTACTGAGTTTGATATTGATTGGTTATTCTGGTTCGCACAGGCTGGATCAAGCCAATGCGCGCTTGCAAAACGTCCAGGCCAATAATTTACTGCCTTTGCAATACCTGGCACAAGTTGAGAATTTAATGCAGGAAAATCAACTTGTCATGCTGCGTGCAATTAGTAATCCCTCTCCAGAAAATTCGCGCAAGGCGGTTGAGCGTGTCAGCGCCAACATTGCCACCGTCACCCAGGTGATGGAACTTTACAAAGCCATTTCCCGCTCCGAAAGCGAGCAAAAACTGTTTGATGCATTTGCCGCAAAACGGGTTGCCTTTGTCCAAAAAGGCTTGCAACCGATGTTACAGGCCTTGCGTGAAGATAACGCTGCCAAAGCCGGTTTGATCGAAGAGAACCTGACCAATCTGTGGGCCGAGGTGGCACCGACCATCCGCGCCTTGCAAAGAAATGAAATTGACACGGCCGAAGCCGATGTCAAAGCCTCCAAAACCCTGGGCGAGCAAGCCAAATCGCAAACCCTGCTGTTAATGTTGTTGGCGATTGCTTTCACTGTGGGCTTTGGCTTTTACCTGATCCGCAGTATTACCAGGCCCTTGAAGCAGGCCGTTGAGCTGGCCAATAGTGTGGCAGCCGGGCGGCTTGATACCGTTTTGACCGTGCAAAGCCGCGATGAAACCGGGCAGTTAATGGTGGCACTGGGCAAGATGCAAGCGATGCTGCTGCAGTTTCATGAAGCACAAACCGGCATGGCGAACCAGCATGCGGCCGGGGCGATTGATCAGGTGATGCCGGTTGCGGTCTTGCCGGGTGCCTATGGCACCATGGCGCAATCGATTAATGAACTGGTCAAAGCGCACATGGATGTGAAATTTCGGCTGGTGGGCTTAATCGAACAATATGCCCAGGGTAAATTTGATGACGAGATGGAAGAGTTGCCCGGCCTGAAACGTCGCGTGACCAATGTGGCACGCGAAGCGCGTCGCCAGTTGGCCGAAGCGGCCAGAGAGGCCCTGTTCAATGTGCGCGTGCTTAATGCGCTCAACAAATGCAGCACCAGTGTCATGATTGCCGACAGCAATCAACAGATCATCTTCATCAATGAAACCGTGATGAACCTGATGCGTACACACGAAGCCGATTTTCAACGTCTGGTGCCGGATTTTCATGTGCAAAAACTGGTTGGCAGCGATATTGCCTTGCTGCATCCGGAACCGGCGCGCCAACGTCAGGCGCTGGCAACACTCAACGGCACTTTGCGTGAACAAGTTCAAATTGGTGCCCTGCATTTGAGTGTGGCGGCGAACCCGATTCTCGACCAGAGTGGCAAACGGGTTGGCACCGTGCTGGAATGGGCTGACCGCAGTGCTGAAGTGGGGATCGAACAGGAAGTGGCGACCCTGGTTGCGGCGGCAGCGCAGGGCAATTTCAGCTCGCGCTTGAACCCGGAAGGCAAAACCGGCTTTTTTAAGGGTTTGAGCACTGGCATGAATCAGTTGATGCAAACCAGTGAGCAAGGCTTGAGCGAAGTCAGCGATGTGCTGGCCGCCATGGCCGAGGGCGATTTGACCCGGCGCATTGAAACCGATTACCAGGGCTTGTTCGGCCGCCTCAAAGAAAGCACCAATACCACGGTGACAACCCTGACCCGGGTGATGCAGGAAGTGATGAGCGCGGCCACCTCGCTCAATGAAGCGGCCAACCAGGTCAGTTCTACCGCCCAATCGTTGTCGCAATCGGCCAGTGAACAAGCCAGCAGCGTGGAAGAAACCGCATCGCAAGTCGAGAGCATTTCCGCCAGCATCAGTCAAAACGCCAGCAATGCCAACATTACCGACAATATGGCGACCCAGGCCAGCAGCGAAGCACAAGAGGGCGGCGCTGCGGTCACCCAGACGGTGCTTGCCATGAAGCAAATTGCCGCCAAAATCGGCATTGTGGATGATATTGCCTACCAGACCAATCTGCTGGCCTTGAATGCCGCAATTGAAGCGGCCCGCGCGGGTGAGCATGGCAAAGGCTTTGCGGTGGTGGCGGCTGAAGTGCGCAAGCTGGCCGAGCGCAGCCAGGATGCGGCCAAAGAGATTGGCGCGCTGGCCGGTAGCAGTGTCAGTACTGCCGAACGGGCCGGAAAATTACTGGGCATGATGGTGCCGAACAGCCAGAAAACCTCGACCCTGGTGCAAGAAATTGCCGCTTCCAGTGCCCTGCAAAGTGAATCGGTGTCGCAAATTGGTGCCGCCATGGGGCAGCTTAACAGCAGCACCCAGCAAAATGCCGCCGCCTCCGAACAACTGGCCGCGACCAGCGAACAATTGTCAGGGCAGGCTGAACATCTGCTGCAAACCATGGGCTTTTTCAAAACCGGTAATACTGCCACCCCGGTGCCCGACCGCTTTGATAATGCCCCGGTTAAAACCGTACCGCGATCGAGCACGCCGCCCAAGGGGCGCTTGCGCCAAACCATGCTGACGCCCGCGCTGGAAGGGCACTTCCAGCGCTTTTAGCCATCGCTGCGCAGTGCCGCAATCGGATCCAGTTCTGCCGCCTGGCGTGCCGGAAACACGCCAAAGCCCAGCCCCACCGCAACACAGGCCGTCACCGCCAGCAACAGCGTCAGCGGTGACCAGGCCACCGACCATCCCGCCAGCGCGGCAATGCTGTAAGCCGCTATTGCTCCCAGCAGCACGCCCAGCAGCGCGCCACTGACCGCAATCACCAGTGCTTCGGCCAAAAACTGATCGACCACATCGCGCCGCCGCGCACCGAGCGCCCGTTTCAGGCCGATTTCGCGCCGCCGTTCCAGCACATTGGCCAGCATGATATTCATGATGCCGATACCGCCCACCAGCAGCGAAACCGCCGCAATCGAACTCATTACCACGGTAAAGATTTTCTGGGTTTGTTGATGTTGCCGGTACAGCCCCATCGGCACGATCAGGTTGGTGTCATCGGCACCGCCATGGCGTTGCTCGATCAGGTGTTGTAATACCCGCGCTGCCAGATCGGGCGCGGCCTTGCCATCGAGCTGCAAGCTCAGGCCATCGACTTCATCTTCCAGCGGTGCAAAGCGAAAACGCGCGCGCCCGCTTTCCCACGGTACGAACAGGCGTTCATCATCCAGCCCCAGTTTTACGCCTTCAAATTCGGCCTTGCTCTGCGCCCGGTCAGCCAGTACCCCCACCACTTCCAGCCAGACATGATTGAGTTTGATATGCGCCCCCACCGGGTTGTCGTTGCCAAACAACTTTTTTGCCAGGCGTGGCCCCAGCACGCACACCGGTGACAAGCTGGCCCCGTCTTCCGCCTGAAACCAGCGCCCACTCGCAATGTTCATGCCACTATGGCCGGCATAATTGATCGATACCGCAAAGGCGCGGGTGCTTTCCACCTTGCTGCCGCTGATCAGTTGATCGACCTTGATTTCTTTCTTCAGTGCCACCGAGCTGGCCCCCGGCACCACCGCCAGCGCCGCATCGCCATCGGCGCGTGACAAGCCAAGCGAACGGGTACGGATTTCTTTGCGCAGCTTGTCGTCGATGGTTTTGCCTTCCAGCAGCACATTGTTCAAACCCAGTTCTGACACCAGCCGCAACGCTTCGCGCTTGCTGCCTTCGCCCACCGCCAGCATCGCCACAATGGCCGCTACACCAAAAATCATGCCCAGCAAAGTCAGGCCAGTGCGCAATTTGCGGCGTTGCAGTTCGACCACCGCTTCCAGTAATAAAGCACGATTCATGATTTTTTCTCTTTCTTTTCCGGAATCAAGCGCACTTGCGCACCCGGGGTCAAGCCGCTTTTGATTTCACTGCGCACCGGGCCACGCACGCCCAGGGTTACTTTTTGCTTGCTGCTTGTATCGCCCTGCTGCAGCATCACGGCAAATTCGGCACCATCTTGTATCAGTGCGATATTGGGCACCGTGATCACCTGGTTTTGCGCAATCATGCTGACTTCGCCATGAATGGCCTGGCCCGGTTGCAAACGGTAGGTTTGCACGCTGGCGGCATCGATGCTGGCTTCAAAATCGGTATATTTGACCGGAGAATCCTGCGATTTGACACTGGCGTTACTACCCACCTTGCTGATTTTTAAAGCCAGCACCTGGCCACTGCCAGCCAGCCGCACCTTGAGCGCCAGGCCGGGTTTCAAGCCAAAGGTACGGCTTTCTTCGACGCTGAAGCTGGCAATCAGCTTGCTGGTATTGGGTAAGGCACCAAACTCGGAGCCGGGCCGGGTGGTCGAGCCAATTTGCGGCTTGGTGCCATCCCAGCGCGGTTCCAGCAAAAACACCCCATCGTGCGGCGCAATCAATTCCAGCGCTTCCAGGTTTTTGCGATGCTGACCGGCATTGAGGCTGACGCTTTGCTTTTGCGACTGTAATACCGCCTGCTCGGCCGCACTTTTGGCTTGCACCTGACTGGTCTTCCAGCTCAGATAGCCGCGTTTGTCGGTCAAAAAGCCGACATCTTGCA
>JBDLSU010000907.1:0-2644 GCA_039799405.1 Pseudomonadota bacterium
TGGTTTGCTGCCTTACAGACTGAAAAACGCATCATCTTTGTGATATTGACGCTGATCGTGGCGGTGGCGGCGTTTAATCTGGTGTCGTCGCTGGTGATTACCGTGACGGGCAAGCAGGGCGATATTGCGATTTTGCGCACGCTGGGTAGTACCCCTGCCTCGATCATGAAGATTTTTGTGGTGCAGGGCGCTTTGATCGGGTTGATCGGCACCGCCATCGGCTTGCTGGAAGGCATTGTTGTCACCCTGAATGTGGATGTACTTGTGCCCGCGCTGGAGCAAGCCCTGAATACCCGCTTTGTGCCGCGTGACATTTATCTGATTTCAGCGCTGCCAGCCGATTTGCATGGCAGTGACGTGTTGATCGTCTGTGTGCTGGCGCTGTTACTTTCTTTGCTGGCAACCCTGTACCCGAGCTGGTCGGCAGCGCGGGTACGTCCGGCGGAGGCGTTGCGCTATGAGTAAGTTATCCGCCAAAACCACGCCGCCCTACGCTGGCCCGGTGCTGGCTTGCCGCGATCTGGGCAAGGCGTTTGCCGAAGGGCAAAACCGGCTGCAGGTTTTGCGCCAGATCAGTTTTCAACTGGAAGTGGGCCAGCAAGTGGCGATCGTCGGGCCTTCCGGCAGTGGCAAATCAACCATGTTACATTTGCTGGGCGGGCTGGATCGGCCCGATAGTGGCGTGGTGCTGTTGCAAGGTCAGGATTTGGCCAGCATGAGCGAGCAGGCACGTTCGCAGGCGCGTAATCAGGCGCTGGGTTTTGTGTATCAGTTTCATCATCTGCTGCCGGAATTTTCCGCGCTGGATAATGTCGCCATGCCTTTATTAATCCGCCGCATGCCGACCCGGCAGGCGCATGCGCTGGCGCAAGCCATGCTGGCGCGGGTTGGGCTGGCAGCGCGCGCGGCGCATGTGCCGGGTGAATTGTCCGGCGGCGAGCGGCAGCGGGTGGCGCTGGCGCGTGCGCTGGTTACGCAACCTGCCTGCGTGTTGGCCGATGAACCGACTGGCAATCTGGATCATGGCACCGCGCTGCATATTTTTGATTTGATGCTGGAATTGTCGCGCACCCTCGGCACCGCCTTTGTGATTGTCACCCATGACATGGAACTGGCGCAGCGCTGTGGCCGCATCCTGCAGCTTTCTGAATCTGGCTTGCGCGAGGCTTGAGATGTGGATCGATACCCACTGCCATCTGGATGCGCCGGAATTTTCCGCCCAATCAGCGGCAGAGGAGGGGGCAACTGAGGCATTGGCTGCGGTACAACTGGCGGCAGTCGGGCTGTCAACAGCGGCGGCGCGTAATGGGGTCGGGATGATCGTGATTCCGGCAGTGGAACGCGCCAACTTTGCTACGGTGGCAAGTCTGGCGCACAGCATTCCCAATGCGTGCTATGCGCTTGGCATTCATCCGATGTATGTGGCGCGGGCGCAAGATGATGATCTGCTGTATCTGCGCCAGCAAATTCAAGCGGCGTTGGCTGCGAATGATAGCCGCCTGGTGGCAGTGGGGGAAATCGGGCTGGATTTGTTTATCCCGGAACTCAAAAGCGGCAGCTTGCGCGCACGGCAGGACTATTTTTATCTGGAACAATTGAAACTGGCGCGCGAATTCGGTTTGCCGGTGCTGTTGCATGTGCGGCGCTCGCAAGATGAAATTTTGAAACAATTACGCCGCATCCGCGTCACTGGCGGGATTGCCCATGCCTTCAATGGTAGCTTTCAACAGGCCGGGACGTTTATCAACCTCGGTTTCAAACTCGGCCTGGGTGGGGCCATGACGTTTGCCCGTGCCTTGCAAATCCGGCGTCTGGCCAGCGAACTGCCGCTGGCGGCGCTGGTGCTGGAAACCGATGCACCCGATATTGCTCCGGCCTGGTTGCACCCGGGCCTGAATCGACCCGATCAAATTCCGGCGATTGCTCAGGTACTGGCAGAACTGCGCGGTTTAACGCTACAGCAAGTAGCCAGCGCTACCTCTGGCAATGCGCGCGCAGTATTGCCGCGTCTGGCCCAATTTTGGCTGGATTGAGGTAACAACCATGCGCGGCGCGATTTTGGCCTGGGTCGGTGGTAGCTATTTACTGCAACAACAGGCCCAACTGCCTGCGCATCCGATCCTGTTGTTCTCCCTTGTGATGTTGCTGGCATTGGCATTGCTACTGCAGGGGCAGCACCAGTTGCAAGCAGGCCCTGGTCGCCTGCGCTACCTGGCTTGGCCCGTCGCGGGTGTGGCTGGCTTTTATTGGGCTGCCTGTATGGCCAGTTGGGCGCTGCAAACCAGCTTGCCGACCCAACTGGAAGGCAAGAACGTGACGCTGGTTGGCACCGTCAGTTCCTTGCCGTATCGCTTTGAAGGGGGGAGCCGTTTTCAATTTAAGGTGGAACAGGTCTTGCCTGATCCGACCCTGCCTGTCTTGACAGCGGAGGCGCTACCGCAACAGATTGTACTGGGCTGGTATGACGATCAGGCGGTGGAGCCGGGGGAGCGCTGGCAACTTACCGTGCGCCTGCAGCGCCCACATGGTCAAGCCAATCCCCATGGCTTTGATTATGAGCTATGGTTGCTGGAGCAGGGCATTCGGGCCACTGGCTACGTGCGCGAAGAGGGCGAGCAGCGGCGTTTGCAAGCCTTTGTGTTCA
>JBDLSU010000908.1:0-5432 GCA_039799405.1 Pseudomonadota bacterium
GCGCAAACGACCAATTTCGTCATTAATCATGCTCGATTGCACCGGGCTGCCGCCGGGGCTGTTGATGCGCAAAATCACCCCGACCGAGGTTTCTGCTGCGAAGGCGCGGTTGAGCGCAGCATTCACATTTTGCGCACTGGCAACCGTTGAGCCATCGATCACACCATTGACTTCTACCACCGCCGTGTGCGGACCAGAAGCATGTTTGTCACCATGACCAAAAGACAAAATCAAAAACAGCAACACCACCAACAGTGTCATGACCCGAAAGAAAATGCTCCAGCGCCGGGTAGCACGTTGTTCCTTGATTTGCGCTGTCAACAGCTTTTCCAGTACACCACGCTCCCAGGGCGCACCTGCTGCTGCTGCCGCTGGCGCTACGGGGATGGGCTGGCGAATGGTTTCAGCCTGTTCCAGGCCGGATTCTTGCTCACTCATGGTTTTCCTGTCTGCAGTTTCAAAGATTGTTTGGCGACCAGTTCGGGATCAGGCAAAATCACCTGTTCGTCCGGTTGCCAATAGATTTTGCCATCGCGCTCCTGCACCGCCAGCTTGCGCAAGCGCCCGCCCTTGCACGGGCCACCGACACAAGCACCGGTTTCCGGCACATAAATTGCCCCATGGGTAGCACACATGATATACAAGCCGCTCGATTCAAAAAAAGCACCCTTGTCCCAGTCCAACTCAATCGGCACATGGGCGCAGCGGTTTAAATAAGCATACACCTGACCGTCATAACGCACCACAAAGCCGGTAGTGAGATCGCCCCAGATTTGCACCGGAAAGCGCACGCCCTTGCCACCTTCTTCCAATTCGGCTGCATCGCAGACAAACACATCCATTTCGATTTCCTTTCAAAAATGACTCAGGCGTGCGCCAGGGCAAGCACCATCAGGCATTGGCCAGCAGCCACTGGTGCAAAGCCGGGACATTACTGGCCGAATACAATGGATTCAGTGCATCGAGTTGTTCAAACGGATGTGCGCCATATTGCGCCGCAATCCCTGCCGCCCCGGCATTTTTCGCCATCAGCAAATCGTGCGTGGTATCACCAATCATGACGGTACGCGCCATGTCTTGCCCCAGTTCGCGCGTCAATTCCTGCAACATGGCCGGATGCGGCTTGGAAAATGTTTCATCGGCACAGCGGGTCGCGTGAAAGGTCGAGAGCAAGCCACTTTGATTGAGCGCCCGGTTTAGCCCATTGCGGCTTTTGCCAGTGGCAACGGCGAGAAAATATCCCTGCTGTGCCAGATCCTGCAGCATTTCCGGCACGCCCCTGAACAAAATCAAATCGTTACCGTGTTGCAGATAATGATGACGGTAGCGTTCCACCATGCGCGGATAATAGCTGGCATCGACACCCGGCAATACGGTTTGCATGGCATCATACAAACCCAGCCCAATCACATGCGCCGCATCGTCATCCTTGGGCACCGGCAAGCCCAAATCCCTGGCAGCCGCCTGAATGCACAGCACAATGGCGGCGGTACTGTCCATCAGCGTGCCATCCCAGTCAAACACAATCAAATCAAATTGGCTTTTTGCCATAGCTTATCCTCAATTCAATTAAATGATCATTTCAGGCCAGCGCCACTTGCGCGCCCAGCGATTGTAAAAAGCGTTCGCACTCATCGGCCAGCGGCGCATGCACCGTCATCACCTTGCCGCTTTCCGGATGGGTAAAGCTGAGTTTATAAGCATGCAAAAACATGCGTTTCAATGCAACCCGATTACCATCGGCTTTTTGCAGTGCTTTATTTAATGTAAAGTCGCCATATTTATCATCGCCCGCAATAGGAAAACCACTGGCCGATAAATGCACCCGGATTTGATGGGTGCGCCCGGTTTTTAATTCTGCTTCCAATAATGCGAAATCAGCAAACTTGCGTAATAAATTAAATATGGTATGCGAAGGCTGGCCATCTTCCTGCACCCTTACCCGCCGTTCGCCATCGGGCCGGGTAAATTTATGCAAAGCCAGTTTTACATGCTGGCGCGCATTTTTCCAGTCACCTGCCACCAGCGTCAAATAACGCTTGTCCAATTCCCCTTCACGAATTTGTTCATGCAAATGGGTTAATGCCGAGCGTTTTTTTGCCAACATTAATATTCCTGAAGTTTCACGATCCAGCCGATGTACCAATTCCAGAAATTTGGCATCCGGACGGCTGGCGCGCAATTGCTCAATTACCCCATACGAAACGCCGGAACCGCCATGTACTGCCACGCCAGCAGGTTTATTGATGATTAACAGATGGCTGTCTTCAAATAAAATGGCAAATTCTTCGCCGGGCACAAAATGATCTGGCTTTTCAGCAACACGAATCGGCGGCACCCGAATTATATCACCCACTTGCAAACGATAGGTTTGATCTATTCTTCCTTTATTGACGCGCACTTCGCCCGAGCGCAAAACCCGATATACATGACTTTTTGGCACGCCTTTGCATATTTTTAATAAAAAATTGTCGATGCGCTGCCCTGCTTCGGCATCGCTAATCGTAATTAACTGAACCTGGTGCTGGACTTGCCCGGATGATGGGAGATCAACACTGCTGGAACCGAGTGCAGGTAATTTCCCGGATTTTCTCTGTAAGTCCTTCATTTTGAATATATAATCCCTGAGCGCCGAGACATTGATCGACGCGAGTGTAAGAATAAAAAGAGCATTCTACACAGAGGCGCTTCCACTGGCCTCGCGAATTCGCAAATTCAGTGGAAATTTTGTGTATGCACCATTTTAGTGCGAGCACTGGTTGCCCCGCTGTTGCGCTAGACGCAACGAATGCAATTGAAGAAATTGCAAGCGACGCATTGCAATCAAGGCGCACCGAAGTGCTGGTATAGCTGGTTGGGAAATTGTTTAAACAGATAAGTCTGATTAGCACGGAATACGTTACGACGCTGCGCGACCATGGCCCCTGGCCAGCCCTGACTCTGATTGTTACGAATCGGGCCGGGCCGGGACATGAAAAGCGCGCTGGTGCCCAACGTCTCCTGCTGGTTGGTTGATGAGGATGTGCCCTTGGGCCCAAAACGATGGCCCGGAATGCAAGCTCGCCGCTTGATGTCCACCTGTTCGCTGCGACCGGCTTACCCAGCCGATTGCTACGCAAGCGATATGTGCGCACTCAATGCCCCGGGCTTGACCTTGGCCGCATCAATCCACCCTGCTGATCGATTTATTCCCTCCTGCCCGCTATCCCTCGCCTACATCCCAGTGCGGTTGCCGCTATTAAACCAGCGGCTTACAAAGGCGTTAGCGCCACGGAGTGAGCTATGAAACGTATGTTATTTAATGCTACCCAGCAAGAAGAGTTGCGGGTAGCGATTGTCGATGGCCAAAAGCTGATCGACATTGATATTGAAGCAAGTGGACGAGAGCAGCGCAAGTCCAATATCTACAAAGGGGTCATCACCCGCATCGAACCCTCCCTCGAAGCCTGTTTTGTCAGTTACGGCGAAGAGCGGCACGGTTTCCTCCCGTTCAAAGAAGTTGCCCGTTCCTATTTCCGCGAAGGCATTGACGTGCGCAATGCCAGCATCAAGGATGCGCTGCGCGAAGGCCAGGAAATCATGATTCAGGTAGAAAAGGAAGAGCGCGGCAACAAAGGCGCAGCCCTGACTTCCTTTATCTCGCTGGCAGGTCGCTATCTGGTGCTGATGCCCAACAATCCGCGCGGTGGCGGTGTGTCACGCCGGGTGGAAGGCGAAGAGCGCCAGGAATTGCGCGAAACCATGGACAAACTTGATTTGCCCACCGGCATGTCAGTCATTGCCCGTACTGCTGGCATTGGCCGCAATGTCGATGAATTGCAATGGGATTTGAATTACCTGATGCAATTGTGGCGCGCGATTGAAAGTGCCGGCAAATCCAATAGCGGTGCTTTCCTGATTTATCAGGAATCGTCCCTCGTGATTCGTGCCATTCGCGATTATTTCCAGCCCGATATCGGCGAAATCCTGATCGATACCGATCACATTTACGAACAGGCGCACCAGTTCATGGGTCATGTCATGCCCGACATGGTCCACCGCGTCAAGCGCTATAGCGATGACGTGCCGCTGTTTTCCCGCTTCCAGATCGAACACCAGATCGAAACCGCGTATTCGCGCACCGTACCGCTGCCTTCCGGCGGCGCGATTGTGATCGACCATACCGAAGCTCTGGTCTCGGTTGACGTTAACTCGGCCCGCTCGACCCGTGGTGGCGATATCGAAACCACCGCCTTTAACACCAATTGCGAAGCAGCCGAAGAAGTCGCACGCCAGTTGCGCCTGCGCGATCTGGGCGGCTTGATCGTGATCGACTTCATCGATATGGAAGTAGCAAAGAACCAGCGAGAAGTCGAGCAAAGACTGAAAGACGCACTGCACTTTGACCGCGCCCGCGTGCAAATGGGCAAAATTTCGCGCTTTGGTCTGATGGAATTGTCACGTCAACGCTTGCGCCCTTCCCTGTCCGAAGGCAGCCACGTCACTTGTCCGCGTTGCTCCGGCACCGGCCATATCCGCGATACCGAATCGTCCGCCCTGCAGGTGCTGCGCATCATCCAGGAAGAAGCGATGAAGGAAAATTCAGCCACCATCCATGTGCAGGTGCCGGTCGATGTGGCCGCCTTCCTGCTCAATGAAAAGCGTGGCGAAGTGCTGAAGATTGAATCGCGTCATCGCGTCACCATCATCCTGATCCCGAACAAGCATCTGGAAACCCCGCACTACAAGCTGGAGCGCATCAAGCATGACGATCCACGCCTTGAAGACAGCCAGGCCAGTTATGCCATGGCCGAACAGGCAGAAACCGATATCGGCTATCGTCAGCGCAAGAAAGAAGACTTCAAGCCGCGTCAGGAAGCCGTGGTCAAGACCATCACGCCGGATCAGCCAGCACCGCTGGTAGAACGCAAACCGGTCGAAGTCGCACCGCTACCGGCCCCGGTTCCCGCTGTGGCAGCAGAGCAACCCGGCTTTTTCAGCCGCCTGTTTGGGTTCTTCAAGGCCAAGGATCCGGTTCCTGCACCAGCACCGGTAGTCGTCGCGCCCGTTGTCACCAGCACAGAGCGCAGCAGCGAACGCGGTGACCGTCGCAACGAACGCAACAATCGCAATAACCGCAACGGCCGCAATCGCCCACCGCGTGAACGCGAAGAAACCCCGGTGCTGACCCAGGCCGATCCCAACAAGCCAACCCCGGCGCTGGAAGCGGCGGATGGGCGTGGTCAACGCAATCAACGTCCACCACGCCCACCACGGGAAGAACGCGAACCACGCCAGCGTGAAGACCGTGCCGAGCGTGAAGCGCGTGCCCCACGCGAAGAGCGTCCGGCCCAGGATGGTCAGCGCACTGCCGCCGAACGCCCACAAACGGAGCGTCCTGCCCAGGAGCGCCTGCCGCAGGAGCGCCTGCCGCAGGAGCGCCTGCCGCAGGA
>JBDLSU010000909.1:0-2520 GCA_039799405.1 Pseudomonadota bacterium
GGGAAATGCGTTAGAAGACGCAGTAAAAAGCCACCTGATGTCAGACGTGCCTTACGGCGTGCTATTGTCTGGCGGCTTGGATTCCTCGGTTATTTCTGCTATTACCAAAAAATTTGCCGCCCGTCGGATAGAAGATGGTGAACGCAGTGAAGCCTGGTGGCCGCAACTGCACTCCTTCGCTGTGGGGCTGGTCGGTTCGCCAGATTTGCGTGCCGCGCAAGAAGTAGCAAATCATCTGGGCACCGTGCATCATGAAATTCACTTCACCGTACAGGAAGGCCTGGATGCCATTCGCGATGTGATTTATCACATTGAGACATATGATGTAACAACCATCCGTGCCTCAACGCCAATGTACCTGATGTCGCGCAAAATCAAGGCGATGGGTATCAAAATGGTACTGTCTGGTGAAGGTTCTGACGAAGTATTCGGCGGCTACCTCTACTTCCACAAAGCACCGAACGCCAAAGAATTGCATGAAGAGACTGTGCGTAAATTGTTGGACTTGCACATGTATGACTGCGCCCGGGCCAACAAAGCCATGTCCGCCTGGGGCGTTGAAGCCCGTGTGCCGTTCCTGGATAAGAACCTCCTTGATGTTGCAATGCGTATCAACCCACAAGATAAAATGTGTGGCAACGGTAAAATGGAAAAACATATCCTGCGTGAATGTTTTGAATCTTACCTGCCACATAGCGTCGCATGGCGGCAAAAAGAGCAATTCTCTGATGGTGTGGGTTACAGTTGGATTGACACTCTGAAAGAGAAAGCCGCTGAGCAAGTGACTGATCAGCAAATGGAAACCGCTCACTTCCGTTTTGCTTACAATACGCCGTCTTCAAAAGAGGGTTATTTGTATCGCGAAATCTTTGAAACTCTGTTCCCGCTGCCAAGTGCCGCTGAATGTGTACCGGGTGGTCCGTCCGTTGCTTGTTCATCAGCAAAAGCCATCGAATGGGATGAATCGTTCAAAAATATGGATGATCCTTCAGGCCGTGCTGTTGGTGTACATCAGGACGCTTATAAATAAATTGAATGCCATTGCAGCAATTCAACTTGCTTGCGTTCAACATTCTGACATCAAGGTCGCTTTCGGGCGGCCTTGTTCTTGATAGGGGTTACTCGCCTCATGGGTGTCCTTTCCTTAATATAGCCAAACGAGTTAGCGTTGTGGCCAGTCAATAAACAAGCGACTCCCGATAAACTCACTAAAGGGCAGCTCACATCGCCATAACTTCAAATAGAGCGGATATATTCTTTTTGCCGGTAAATTCAACATGTAATCACCCGTAAGCGCTGCTTTAATAAACAGCCTGTTCACAAGCTACACAAATGAACCCTTTCAGCGCTTTTTTGGGAAAAAATCAGTTGACGCAATTCGACCGTATACGCATAATGCGCCCCGCAACACCGATATTGAAGGTAATGCGGAAAAAGATGGCTACGTAGCTCAGCTGGTTAGAGCACAGCACTCATAATGCTGGGGTCACAGGTTCGATTCCCGTCGTAGCCACCATCTTTTTGCGGGAGTGGCGAAATTGGTAGACGCACTAGATTTAGGTTCTAGCGCCGCAAGGTGTGCGAGTTCAAGTCTCGCCTCCCGCACCATTACTCATTGATCGGCTTGTCACAGCGAATGGGATATCGCCAAGCGGTAAGGCACCAGGTTTTGATCCTGGCATTCCCAGGTTCGAATCCTGGTATCCCAGCCATATCTTTTTGGATGGGTAGCTGCAAGACAATAAGTTGACGTAGATATAAAATATTAAGAAAAAATTGTATTTCAGTTGGGATATCGCCAAGCGGTAAGGCACCAGGTTTTGATCCTGGCATTCCCAGGTTCGAATCCTGGTATCCCAGCCATGCAATTTTTCAAGGTTTAATATTTAAACATGGCTACGTAGCTCAGTTGGTTAGAGCACAGCACTCATAATGCTGGTGTCACAGGTTCGATTCCCGTCGTAGCCACCATCCTTTGGGGTATCGCCAAGCGGTAAGGCACTGGATTCTGATTCCAACATTCCGAGGTTCGAATCCTCGTACCCCAGCCAAATTTAGAAAACTCGCCTTTGTCGGCATTTACTCTCTTAGAATCTCATTCGATTAATTCTCTTCAACTGCATTAATTTCTGTAACCGAATGGATTTCCTTCAATTTATGGAAAAATCGACTTTTAGTCGACGTCGAGCAGAGCGAATGTCAGATGGTGACCTGCAACAATTTCAGGCTTACCTGCTTAATAATCCCCAATCCGAAGGCAAAATAAATAAAACTGGGGGGTCACCAGAAGATTCGTTTGGCTGGTTTGAGCCGCCGGAAATGCGGCAGTCTTGGCGTTATCTATTAAATTGTGACCCCCTGCCTCTTGAAGTAACCGCGGTATATAACGACTTACCAAAAATAGCTACAACCCCAACGCATACCTCAGCACATGCGTTTTCAATTTGCCCGCGCGTTGAGCAGCTATTAGCGCCAAATTACGTACAAATTTCAATGGTGGCAGGTCATTGCTGAATGCGG
>JBDLSU010000910.1:0-5582 GCA_039799405.1 Pseudomonadota bacterium
CGGAAGCCGGCGCAATGTGCTTGCGCGTTTTCCTCGTAATCGCCTTTGCCGGATCTGATTTCGAGCGCATCCACTAAATTCGTTCATGGTTAAAGATGGGCAGGCGGCGGGTTAAAGAAGCGCAGTGGAGAGTTCACTTTGTTATCTTTTGTGCAGTTTTATCGTGCTTTGAGTCCTGATTCTCTTGATAATGCTTCCAATCCGGGGCGATAGTGCTTAATTATGTTCTTGGTGGAAATGTTTTAAATTTAACGTAAAATTTCACTTTTGTGAAAAATTTCATTTGATTTGACAAGCGATAGCCTTTAACAATACTATGCTCTCCCATTCGGGTTGTGACTTAAATAAAAATACCAAGGCACCAAGTATCTGACAATCCGTTTGGCTGTTTGGCTGTATATAACTGTTTGACCGGTTTTGGTCACACCAACGAATCATAATAAATCGCTTGAATTATCAATGGAGAATACATGAATTTTCGCTTGACTCTGCTCGCTGCATCCTTGGCTTTAATGGCATCGGGACAATCCATGGCGCAATACGGCCAACATGGTCCTGCCCTGACGTCGCAAACTTTTTCTGCAAGCACCCCTCAACAAACCTCCGCTCTGGTATCGCTGCTGGCAGCACGTCATGGCTTGTCAGCCGACTTCAGCTTTGCGGTTTCCAGCGAAAATCCTGGCGCGACAGGCCAGCGCATTGTTCGCGTCAATCACCTGTACAAAGGTATTCCCATTTTTGAATCGCAATCGGTCGTCGTACTGGATGACGCTGGCAATTTCGTCAGCGAATCCGTGTCCGACCGTTTCAGTGCTCTCTCCAATGGCGCAGCCAAAGGCTTTGACACCATTCCTGCACTGGCTGATTTTGAAGTAATCAACTCGGTATTGAATACCCTGGCACCCAACGGCAGCGAAAACATCGTCAAGCCAAACGCCAGCCTGATCATTTTCCCGGTTACCCAAAACCAGCGTGTTGCTTCCGCTGCCAACAAGACCGAAGCCCAATTGAATGCGCTGGATCTGGAAACCGTGGTTGTTGGCTACAAACTGGGTTATATGGTTGAAACCCGCCTGGTAGTCAATGGTACCCAGCAATTGTTCAACACCATCGTTGACGCACAAGACGGCTCCATCATCAAGCGCATCAACATGATGCACACTGCCGTTGGCGTAGGTCACAGCCAATACAATGGTACCGTGCCTATCGAAACCACATTGATCAATGGCCTGTACACCATGGTTGATGCGACGCGTGGCACCGGTGGCACATTTGGCGGCACCGCCATTACCAATGCCAACCATAGCGGCTCCAATGCCGGTTCGCCTTACACCAACACCACCAATGAATGGGGTGATGGCCTGCAATACGTGGAAGGTGGCAGCACCACAGGCCCTAACGGCCAGACCGCTGCAGTCAATGCGTTGTGGGGCATGATGAATACCTATGACACCATGAACAATGTGTTGGGCTGGAAGAGCCTGGATGGTCGTAACACCGCAACCTATATTGCTGTTCACGCCAACACCGCCTACGACAACGCTTTCTATTCCGATAGCTGCAAATGTATGTTCATCGGTGACGGTTCTTCGTTCTACAACCTGGGTTCGATCGACGTGATCGGCCACGAAATGGGCCACGGCATTACGGCTGCCACTTCCAATCTGACCTACGCTGGCGAATCCGGTGGCTTGAATGAATCCAACTCCGACATTACCGGCGACATGGTAGAAGCCTATGCCCGCAATGGCGGTACCGGTACATCGGTTCCTGGTGGTAACGACTGGCAAGTCGGTAAAGAAATCGCCCGTAACGGCGTTGCACTGCGTAATATGCAAAAGCCATCCAAAGACGGCCGTAGCCCGGACGCATGGAGCAGCGGCCTCGGTGGTATCGACGTTCACTACAGCAGTGGCCCGAACAACCGCATGTTCTATTTCCTGTCGCAAGGCTCGAACGCCACACCTGGCAATGATTCTTATAGCGCATTCCTGAATCGTCAACCTGCTGCAATGCACGGTATTGGTAACGACAAGGCATTCCGCATCTGGTTCAAGGCCAATACCAGCAAGTTTACCGCTTCCACCAACTACGCAGATGCACGCGCCAAGGTGATCGAATCGGCAACCGAACTGTATGGTGCCGGCAGTGCTGAAGTGATCGCCGTCAAACGCGCTTACGCAGCCATCAATGTGGGTAGCGACACTGACGAAATCGGTTATACCTCGCCAGTGCTGGTTCTGAACCAGCCAAGCAATGTGGCCGTGACTGCCGGTCGTACCGCGACTTTCTCGGTGACTGCTGATGCAGGCAAGGCACCTTACAGCTATGTATGGTACAAAAACGGTGCTCGCGTCCGGGGTGTAACTGGCCCGACTTACAGTTTCGTTACCACTGCCGCTGACAATGGTGCCAAAGTTTTTGTGCGTATCTCTGACAGCAGCGATATTCCGACCACCACCACCAGCAAGCAAGCGACACTGACCGTCAATCCGGTTGGCACCGTGTACGAACGTCTGGTCAATGGCGGCTTTGAACAAGGTACCGTGGGCTGGGCTGGTTCGATTGGCGATATCAACCGCTGGACTGGTCAGCCTCCATACGAAGGCGTATACAGCGCCTGGATGGGTGGTAATGCTGCAGCGATCACTGAAAACCTGTATCAAACCGTGACCATTCCTGCTGACGCAACCGTTGCAACGCTGAAGTTTGCATTGCATATTGATTCTGCTGATACCGGTACTGTTGCCAACGATACATTCAAGGTGCAAATTCGTTCCAACACTGGCACTGTATTGAGCACGCTGGCAACTTACAGCAACCTGAACTCGACTGGTAATACCACGCCACGTTATCAAATCCGTACTTTTGACGTGAGCGCATTCAAGGGTCAAACCGTTCGCGTACACTTCACTGAAACAGAAAACGCAACGCTGCAAACTTCGTTCTCGGTGGATTCGGTCAGCTTGACGACAGACTAATGTAATACAGCAATAAGATTGTCGTAAGCAAAGCGGCTCCGTAGCAATATGGGGCCGCTTTTGCTTTGAATTTTCAAAATAGCCCCGACCCAAGAATAATTCAACCCTGAACGGCATCACGCTGGAAGCCATCCTTACCCAATTGCATGCCCATTATGGCTGGCAGCAATTTGGGGCACTCATCAACATCAAATGCTTTACCACCGACCCCAGCATCACATCGAGCCTGAAGTTTTTGCGCAAAACACCATGGGCCAGAACCAAGGTTGAGCAACTCTACCTCAGCATGATGCAGCAGCGCCAAAGCCAGCCAGGTGGCTCAGCCCCTTAGCTGGCTTGCGTGAATCCAGCAATGTCATGACTGCAGTAAAAATAAACTAAAACAAATTGGAAGGAGTCACCAAATGCACCGAAATAAGTACTTGCCTTGCTTGCGCCAAACCCTGGCCCCGACCCTGATCGCCTTGCTATGCGCAGGCAGCGCCCAGGCCGCCACGCAAAACCCACGGGTGATCTGGGATAACAATCCCGATCAAAACATCACCATTGGCTTTGGCAGCAATGCCAGCACCCCCTATCTGATGGTTGGCAGCAGTACCGATGAAGCCACATGGACCCGGGCCAATGTCACCCGCAGCGCCACCTTTAACAGCAGCCTGGTATCCCAGTTCGTGCAATTGTCCAACCTCACCCCCAACAGTGCCTATTATTTCCGCGCCTGCGACAGCAGTGGTTGCGGTGCGCGCTACTGGTTTAAAACCGCGCGCAGTACGCCGGGCAATATGACCTTTATTTCCGGCGGCGATTCGCGCACCAACCGTGGCGAGCGCCAGCAAGCCAACCGCATGGTCGCCAAGCTGCGCCCGGCCTTTGTTGATTTTGGCGGCGATCTGACCGACAACAATATCGCCTCGCAAATGCTGGAATGGCTGACCGACTGGGAACTGACTTTTTCCAGCGACACCATCAACGGCATCGCCTACAAATACATTCCTGGTCTGGTCGTCAATGTCGGCAACCATGAAGACAATGATCAGCAATTTGTCTGCAAGGTGTTTGGTGCCGATTCCGACCGCAACGGCAGTTGCAGCAACCGCGATACCTATAACGCCTTCAACATCAACGGCGCGCAATTGCGCCTGTATAACCTCAATTCGCAACTGGATTGGTCCGGTGCCGATTTTGTCGCGCAAAGCAACTGGCTGAAAAGCGATCTGGCGGGCGCAGGCGCGCAAGCGCAATGGCGCATTGCCTCTTATCACCGGCCCGCCTTGCCGCGTACTTCGGCCAAGCCAACCGTCAATTCCGGCTTGTTTGCCTGGGGCCAGCCATTTTATGATTTGAAAATGAATATGGTGTTCGAGTCCGATTCGCATGTGCTGAAAATGACGGCACCAGTAAAACCGGCGGCCAGCGGTTCAGACTATCAGGAAGTGAATGGCGGCACCGTTTATCTGGGGGAGGGTGCATGGGGCGCACCGAAACGCCCGGCCGACCGCAGTGCTTCCTGGCTGGTGGATCTGGACAGTTTGTCGCACTTTAACGTATTGCAATTTTCCGGCGATCAATTGCTGGTGCGCACCGTGTTGTTTGGCAGCGAAGCTTCCAGCAATGCCCTGACCCGTGAACAACGTGAAGCCGATCCGCTGGCCTTGCCAGCCGGTATCCCGCTGCGCAGCTTGCCAACCCTGGGCAATGTGTACGCCCTGGGGCGCGATGCCAATGGCCGCACCATCAAAATCGTCAATACCAGCGAACAAGTGCTGGAACAAAATAATACCGGTGGCTATGCCACCTCGATTCGCACAAGCCAAAAAGGGGCGCAAAGCTTCAAACATGGTAGTACCGGTACTTATAGCGTCAGCAAGTTGACGCTCTATGTCTCGCGCAATACCAGCACCCCCGCTGGCACCCTTGATGTGTTTTTGGGAACCGGCGTCAATAGCGGTGAGCTGGCCAATACCCGCGTCAATGTGGCTTCGGCCAGCATCACCAATACCAGCAGTGGCAGCAGCTTTCAGAAACTGGAATTGACCCTGCCAGCACCGGTTACCCTGAGCGCTGGCAAAACTTATTACCTCAACCTCAGCACCAGCTCCAGCAATGTGTTTTATGTTGAATACGCCAATAGCAGCAGCGCCTACACCAACGGCACTTACTACCGTGGTGGCAGCGATTACAGGAAAGACTTGCACTTCAATTTGATTGGCAAATAAGTCTGTGCTGTCGTCACTAACCCTCAGACCGTTTTTGACGCTGGCACATTGGCTGGCTGGCAGCTTGTTGCTGGCCAGCCTGTATAGCGGGATCAATATTGCACTGGATCAGCGACCGTGGTTGATGCTGGTGCTGCCGTATTGGCCCGCCATCGGCGCACCGGCGCTGTGGCATCAAGTGGCCGCACTGGTCTGGCTGGTGCTGGTTGGCGTCTATCTGCTGCATCGCCGGGCGCAAAAACCGCCGCCGCATTCTGAAAAAATGCGGCCTCACCAGCAGTCGGTACGGGGCTTGCGCTGGGCTTTTTTATTGCTGGCAGGTTCTGGCAGCATACTGTTTCTGAATTGGCTGCCAGCATGGGCCTGGTATGTGCGCGGCCTGCAT
>JBDLSU010000911.1:0-4922 GCA_039799405.1 Pseudomonadota bacterium
AGTGGCACCTTGTTTCGCTTTGCTTTGCCGTTGGTTGCAGGCGAGACTGCGCTGCAAAATAACCACAAACTGGAGCTGGCCGAAGAATTTGTGTAATTTCGTGAAATTTTCCCGTCAGCTAGTGCAGGCGGCTACTAGCCTTGCTTAAGTAAAATAATTGATAATGCTTGTCAGAAGTTAGCGACTTCTGATGAATTAAAATTATATTTATAATACTTATCTATGGTGAGGCACTGCATGAAACAAAAAAATAACAAGCTTACTCTGACGTTGAAGAAGACCACTTTGCGTGTATTGAATGATGCAGAATTGGCCTTGGTGGGTGGCGCGGGTAGTGAAGAAGAGGTGTTGTATACCGTTGATACCAGCGACACCAGTGGTGCGACGACCGAAGATCCCAGGGTCGAACCGATTGAATTTACTTCCTGCATTTCTATCTGGTATCTCACAACCCGAACCACTACCAATGCCAGTGCGACCAACCGGCCGCGATAAGTTTATTGCTGTCGCAATGCCTGAAGCCATAAGTAAACAAATTACGATAATCGATAAAAAATGACTGAAAATTCCATTTCACAAAGATTGGTTCTGCGCAAATCCACATTACGCGTATTGAATGAACAAGAGCTGCGTTGGGTAGCAGGCGGCGAAGCGTTGCCGACTGGAGATGCGTCTGTTATTACGCCTATTTCACTCTCTTATGCAACGGCCCAAACCACCACGGCCAATACCACCAGGTCGGTTAACGAAACTGAGGTTACGGTTTTCGAGCCCGATCCTGGGGAGAATACCTATAGGGGTGAAGATCGAATAGGATTGTTCCCCTGATTCTCTGTGATCGTTTTCAACGGCCCGCACCTGATTTTAATGCTGGTATCAATGATCCGGTTTCGCACCCGGCTTAAGTGGGTAACGGTTGCAAGCAAGCGGGAGGCGATGCCCGTTTGCTTGTGGCACAGGAGAAGAGCAGGGGTTAGCATAGACTGTCAAGC
Source organism: Pseudomonadota bacterium (assembly GCA_039799405.1). GTDB lineage: Bacteria > Pseudomonadota > Gammaproteobacteria > Burkholderiales > Burkholderiaceae_D > CAMBDR01. The sequence goes on from JBDLSU010000911.1 coordinate 993, forward strand.
TGATCAACGGTAATTTTGTGCCAAAAATGACGAAAAAATAGGCACAGGCCAAATTATGCGGTACAATCTGCGAAATCAATTTTTAAGCACGCTGCCGGATTGTGATTATTGCATCCAAATTGCATCCGGATTGCATGAAAATGCTGAACATGTCTGCTTAAGCGGATTGATCCTTGGCAAGAAGTAAGGTAAAAATAACAGCGGCGGGCGATCCCGCAGCGATTTGGTCTCATTTCCCGCTCTGCCTATCCTTCATGAGCGTCGGAACGCAGCGCCTGCGGTATGGATGTGTCATCCTTACACCCGTTCCACATGGCTGCTTTTGAATTTTTCTCTGCAAACTTTGCAAAACCAGCCGGACAAGAGTAATACAAATGGAAATAGCTGAGGCTAAACGAGTCCTCGAAACTGCGCTACTGTGCGCTCATGAGCCATTGTCGGTCAGTGGCATGAAAAAGCTGTATGCAGATAGTGAAGAGGGGGAAAGCCGCTTCAGCGCTGAAAGTATCCGGCAAATGCTGGATGAATTGCGCAGTGAATGGGCCAATAAAGGCCTCGAATTGGTTAGTTTGTCCAATGGCTGGCGCTTTCAGAGCCGACCTGAAATGAAAATGTACCTGGATCGTTTGCATCCGGAAAAGCCGCCCAAATATTCGCGCGCCACCCTGGAAACACTGGCGATTATTGCCTACAAGCAGCCGGTAACCCGGGGGGATATCGAAGAAATTCGTGGGGTGGCGGTTAATTCGCAAACCATCCGCATGCTGGAAGATCGTGGTTGGGTCGATGTGGTGGGCTATCGCGATGTGCCAGGGCGACCTTCTTTGCTGGGTACCACGCGCCAGTTTCTGGATGATCTGGGTTTGAAAACGCTGGCAGGTTTGCCACCCTTGCAGCAATTGGCCCAGGGGCAATTATCCGAAGCGGCTTTGCTTGAAATGCAGGCTTTGACGGGGGCGGTCGATAACCCGGATCAAAGTGCCATTGATTTTAATGCGGATGAATCTGTCGCCGCAGTTACCGACAACCCGGCTCCCGGTGAGCCAGAGACCGTCCCCGGTCAGCTTAATCCAACTATCACTATTGAAGCGAATGAACGAGAATAACGAAACCAACCCAGTGAGCGCCAATCCGGTGGATTCCTTGCCAGTGCCTGATGCCGTTGCGCCCAAGCGCAAGCGCGCCAGCCCCAAAAAGACGGCTGTGGCGGCAACGGATGGTAGCGCGGCAACGCAAGCTGCAACAGCAAGTGAAGCCAGCAATGCCGTTGATGAGGGCTCGGCGGCGCAGGTAAAGGCCAAACCGGCTCGTCCACCTCGTGCACCGCGCGCCGCCAAAGCGGCTGCCAGCGTGGCGACGGAGTCAGCATCCGGGGCGGTGGCAACGCCTGCAGTGGCGCAGCAGGCAGAATCTGCGATACCAGTAAAATCGGCTGCATCGGTAGAATTTGCCACAGCACCTGCGGTCAATGTTGAGGCTGCACCAGAAATTTTTGTATTTGACCCGAATGCCCCACGGCGTGAACGTAGTGGTGAGCGGATTCAGCGCACGCCGCGTGGTTTGCGCGCCGCTCGTACCCGCCAGCAAGGCGAAAAAAATGCGCCGCGTCAGGCTGCGGCTGCGCCTGTTGCTGCAGAAGCAGGGCAGCCTGATCCGCAAGCCAGACGTGCGCGCCCGGAGCAGCGCGGCAAAAAGCCGAATCAAGCAAAAAATGGCGCACCGCGTGCGGTCGATGCGGATTCGCTGTTTCAGTATGTAACGTCTGGTGCTTATGATCAGGAAGTGGCTGACACCGGGCGCAAACCGGCAGCGCGGCGTGATTTGAGTGCCGAAGACGATGCGCCCAAATTGCACAAGGTGTTGGCCGATGCGGGTTTGGGGTCGCGTCGCGATATGGAAGAATTGATCGTGGCGGGCCGGGTTTCGGTGAATGGTGAGCCAGCGCATATTGGTCAGCGCATTTTGCCGACTGATCAGGTACGTATCAATGGCAAATTAATCCAGCGCAAAATCAGCAAAAAACCACCGCGCGTGCTGATGTATCACAAACCTGCGGGTGAAATCGTCAGCATGAATGATCCGGATGGCCGTCCTTCGGTGTTTGATCGTTTGCCGCCGATGAAGGTTGGCAAGTGGCTGGCAGTCGGGCGGCTCGATTTTAATACCGAGGGCTTGCTGTTGTTTACTACCTCCGGTGATTTGGCTAACCGCCTGATGCACCCGCGTTATGGCATTGAGCGTGAATATGCGGTGCGTACCCTGGGCGAGCTGGAAGAAGGCATGCGGCAAAAACTGTTGGCTGGGGTGGAATTGGAAGATGGCCTGGCGCAATTTTCCAAAATCAGTGATGGTGGCGGTGAAGGCGTAAATAAGTGGTACCGCGTGATTATTGGCGAGGGCCGCAATCGCGAAGTGCGGCGCATGTTTGAATCGGTTGGTTTGACGGTGTCGCGCCTGATTCGTACACGCTATGGTGCCATGGTGTTGCCACCGAGCTTGAAACGCGGGCGTTGGGAAGAAATGGAAGAAAACGCGGTACGCAGCTTGCTCAATGCCAGTGGCCTGGAAAAAATGGCGGCGGTGGGTAAAGACGGCAAAGACGGGCGTGATGGCAAGGGACGTAACAGCAATCGCGAAGGCTATGGTGGTTTTGGTAATGGTCGCGAATCGGGCGGGCGTGAGTTCAACGGCAATAAAGCGGGTGGTTTTGGTCGTGCCGCCATGGGTGGTGCGGGTGGTGGCGCATCCGGTGGTGGCAAGCCGCGTCAGCCAGATCCTTTGCAAACCACCTTTGGTTTCGCCGGGATGGATAAGCCGCGCCGGGCCGGGCAAGGCCAGGGTCAGGGTGCTGGCGCGCGTGGCCAGGCCCCGATGCGGCGGCGCAGCAAGCCCTGATGGTTCATTGCTGTGTTGCCGTGTGAAAATTTTGCGCGGCAGGCACAATCTGTACCAATTTAGTCCATTCTTGTGCTCTTGAATGGACTTCAAGGGCGAACGAGTACGTATTGCATTGCGATATGGGCGTCATTCGTTTATAATCTTCAAATTGGTAAATAGGTATGCCGTTTTTCCTGACTGAATCGTTAATCCGACCAGTGCGGTGAAAAAAGGGATACGGGTGTAATAAGATGGGCTTTGCCCATTTTTTTTTTGGAAAACGGAGAGCGATCTTGCAATTGATGGAATTGATAGAAAAAACCGTCGCTGGCCTGGGTTACGAATTGGTTGATTTTGAGCGCGGTGGCAGGGGCACTCTGAGTGTCTATATCGATTTTCCGATGCCGCAAGATGGTGCGCCCGACGACAAAATGATCTCGGTGGAAGATTGTGCCACGGTCAGCCGTCAGTTGTCTCATGTCCTGACGGTGGAAAACGTCGATTACGAGCGTCTCGAAATTTCCTCTCCCGGCATGGATCGTCCTTTGAAAAAATTATCCGATTATCAGCGTTTCGCCGGACATGAAGCGATTGTCAAGTTTCGCATGCCGATCGCCGGGGCTGGTAACCGCAAATCGTATCAGGGCATCTTGCAAGCGCCGGAAGGCGAAACCTTGCGTATGGAATTTGAAGCAAAAGATGGGCCGGCGATGATCGATTTTTCGCTCGCCGAAGTAGACAAGGCACGCTTGGTGCCGCAGGTGGATTTTAGGAGCCGCAAAGCATGAGTCGCGAAGTATTATTATTGGTGGATGCGCTGGCGCGCGAAAAGAACGTCGATAAGGAAATCGTATTCGGTGCGCTGGAACATGCATTGTCCCAGGCAACCAAGAAGCGTTACGATGGGGATGTCGATATCCGGGTCTCAATTGACCGTGAGTCGGGCGTATTTGAGTCGTTCCGCCGCTGGCATGTGGTGCCCAATGAAGCGGGCTTGCAATTGCCGGATCAGGAAATCCTGCATTTTGAAGCATTGGAGCAAATCGCTGACAT
>JBDLSU010000912.1:0-2993 GCA_039799405.1 Pseudomonadota bacterium
GAGGGTGGTTTGTACGGCTTGCATGACATCTTGTTGCAAAGTGTCATGGCTGATTTGGGTTTCTTCCAGCGCGCCGGGCCAACGTAAAATGTCATACACGGAAAGGGGAGAAGCAGACGGCCAGCTTTGCAGGATTTGTTCTTGCAAGCGTGCCAGATCGCCCAGTACCACCGGATGTAAAGTCTGGCTGCCACCGCTGGCTGCTTTGCGGCCAAAGCTGATGCGGCACTCGACTTTGCCCCGGGTAATTTTGCCCATGATGGCTTCGCGTACTGCCGCTTCCAGGCTACGTAAATCGTCATTGATGCGAAATTGCAAATCCAGAAAGCGGGAGTTGACGCTTTTTAATTCGATCGTGAGCGTGCCGCCTGCGCTCTCGGTAGTGGTGGTGGCGTATCCGGTCATACTAAAAATACTCACTGTGGCCTCTGCTTTCTTGTTTACAAAATGATGATTTGTTCACACAATAGACTAATTCAAGCATAATCCATGTATGGCTGCTCAAAATAACGCTCCCTTGCCAGACGGACTTGAAATCGCTGGATACCGCATTGTAAAGAAAATTGCGTCCGGCGGCTTCAGTATCGTATATTTGGCCTATGACGCTGACGGCGCTGCCGTGGCGATCAAGGAGTATTTGCCCAGTTCTTTGGCACTGCGGCGCGAAGGCGAGCTGGTGCCTGCGATTGCTCCCGCCAATTTGCCGGTGTTTCGCATCGGTTTGAAATGTTTTTTTGAAGAAGGGCGCGCCCTGGCGCGTATTTCACACCCGAACGTGGTGAGCGTGGTCAATTTCTTCCGTGCCAATGAAACCGTGTATATGGTGATGGCGTATGAATCGGGCCGTTCGCTGCAAGACCATATTTTGCGTCAACGCGACAAGGGCATGAACCCGATTTTGTCCGAACGCTTTATCCGCCGCATTTTCTCCGAAGTCATTAATGGCTTGCGTGAAGTGCATGCCAACAAACTGCTGCACCTTGATCTGAAACCGGCCAATATTTATTTGCGTGTCGATGGCACCCCGCTGCTACTCGATTTTGGCGCGGCCCGGCAAACCCTGAAAACCGATATGCCCAAGCTGTACCCGATGTACACGCCCGGTTTTGCCCCGCCCGAGTTATATCTGAAAAACGCCCAGCTTGGCCCCTGGTCCGATGTGTACAGCATTGGTGCCACCATGTTTGCCTGCATGCTGGGCGCACCACCACAGCCAGCCGACCAGCGCAAAACCGGTGACAAGATGGATGTTCATTTCGACAAACTCAAAGGCCAGTATTCCGAACAGTTGCTGAAAGCGGTGCGCTGGTGTCTGGCACTCGACCCACTGGAGCGGCCACAGAGTTTGTTTGCACTACAGAAAATTTTATTGGAACCGATCCCCGAGCCAGAAAAAAAACCGAGCGGTGCCATGGAGGTCATGGCGGCCAAGTTGCAGGGCGTATTCAGCGGCTTGCGCAATCTGGGCAAGAAACCGCGCGCTGATGGTTCCACCACCATACAGGAAGAAACGCATTAAGCTTTTTGCAGCAGATCAGGCCCGGGCGATCTACCTTTTACTTTTAAAAAACATTTATCATGCAATTTTCCGTCTATCAAGAAAGCCTCATCGGTGGCCGCAAGGTCAATCAGGATCGCATGGGCTACAGTTTTACCCGCGATGCCTTGCTACTGGTGCTGGCCGATGGCATGGGCGGCCATTTGCGCGGTGAAATGGCGGCCACCATTGCCATGCAAACCCTGGCTTCCATGTTTCAGCAACAAGCCACCCCCTATGTAAAAAAGCCGGAGCGCTTTCTGGAAGATGCTTTTTTCGCCGCGCATCGCGAAATCCACCGCTACAAAGCCATCCACAATCTGCCGGAAACCCCGCGTACCACCATCACCGCCTGCCTGATCCAGCACAATAATGCGATCTGGGCGCATTGTGGTGATTCTCGCCTGTACTGGATGCGCGGTGGCCAGATTCTGGCCCGCACGCGCGACCATTCACGGCTGGAAACATTAATCTCGCAAGGCAAGGTCGATCCGTCCGAGCGCGCCACCCACCCGGACCGCAACAAACTGTTCAACTGCCTGGGCGCACCGAATTTGCCGATTGTTGAAATTTCGCGCCGCGCCAGCATGATGCCGGGCGACATTTTGCTGCTGTGCTCCGACGGCTTGTGGTCCACCATGCCCGACCATGTATTGGCGCAGCGCCTGCAAGACCAAACCATCATGCGCGCCATTCCGGAACTGCTGAAAAACGCCGTCACCATCGCTGGCAAGCAAGCCGACAATGCCACCGCGCTGGCGGTAATGTGGCAGGGCAGTAAAGATCTGGACGCACTGTCCACCATTTCCACCCACACCTTGCCAGTAGGGCAGGTCACCACCACGATTCAGGATGCACCGCCCGAGCCCACGGCGGCGGTAGACAGTTTCGACGAGCAGGAAATCGAAAAAGCGATTGCCGAAATTCGTGGTGCGATCCAAAAATCCAACCAACTTACTACAAAATAATTTTAAGGAAGCAAACCATGTCGGAAACCCTCCAGCGTTCGGAAGGACGTGCTGCGAATACCTTGCGTCGTGTCAAACTGCATCGCCAATTTACCAAACACGCCGAAGGCTCGGTCTTGATTGAATGCGGTGACACCCAGGTAATTTGCACCGCCAGCATTGCCGACAAGGTGCCGGGCTTTTTGAAGGGGAAGAACCAGGGCTGGCTCACCGCCGAATACGGCATGCTGCCGCGCTCCACCCACAGCCGCATGGATCGTGAAGCCGCGCGGGGCAAGCAATCCGGCCGCACCCAGGAAATCCAGCGCCTGATCGGCCGTTCGCTGCGCGCTGCGTTCGATCTGGAAGCCATCGGCGAGCGTACCCTGCATATCGATTGCGATGTCATTCAAGCCGACGGCGGCACTCGCACCGCCTCCATCACCGGGGCCATGGTCGCCGCCCATGATGCGTTTGCCAAGCTGGTGGCGCAAGGCGCGCTGCCACAG
>JBDLSU010000913.1:0-7318 GCA_039799405.1 Pseudomonadota bacterium
ATCGAGTTCGGTCAGGCGTTTGGCGATCGCATCGGCAGCTTTGGAAATATTGTGCGGGTTTTGCTGGATGTGCGGATTACCGGCGGCATGCACATCGCCCTCGCTGCGATCAACCTTGCCCGCCAGATCGAGCCGGGGTACCAGCGGGCCAATTTCCAGATAGCCGGGCTTGCCTTCGGTGATTTTGCTGTTACCAGCCTGTTGCAATAACACCGGCAACCAGCCCACTTCCAGCTCCAGCCCGGTACACACCAACAGATCGGCATTGCGTGCCTTGGCGATCAGGCTGGGGCGCGCTTCGATCCGGTGCGGGTCTTGCAAGGCGGTAGTGGCACTGCTGACCTGGACTTTATCACCGCCCAGCTCAGTAATCACGGCCGCCCATTCCGGCTCGCAGGTAAGCGCTTTCAGGCCCGCCTGCGCCGACGGCAAGGCCAGGGCGTAGCCGAGCGAAACCATCATATAACGGTATGCTTGTTTCATACCATTCTCCTAGAAACTGTGGGCACCATGCGCCCCCAGACTCATGATGTATTGCAAGAAAATCTGGTTATCCACCACGTCGGAACGGGCTTTGTCGCGCGTCAGTTGCAGGCGGATGCGGCTGAATTCGGAACGGTTCCAGTCCAGCATCAAGCTGGTGCGACGCGCGCTGGCCCCACTGTCGGGCAAGAAACCGGCAGGCAAGCTGGCACCGGTCAATTGCGCCAGACCCAGGCGGTCGTAACGCACCCCGGTGCGCCAGTTGGGTGAAAACTGATAGATTCCCTGCAAATACCAGCCTGACTGACGACTACGATAACTGGCACTATCACCGGCCGATTCATCCGGCAGGATCAAAGCGGCGTTGCCGGTTTCTGTACGGCGCAAATATTCGCCCTGCAATTTGAAATAAGAACGGGTGGCATTACCGTCGGGTGCCCATTTGAACACACCATCCAGTACCCAGGTTTTGGCGCGACGCTGACCGACCAGCGCGCTGGCACCATCGGCGTTGATATCATCTGCGCCGATCTCCAGATCGTCGGCGCGGCTTTGCCAATACGATGCACCCAGACGCCAACTGCCACTGCTGCCAATGTCATCGCCCAGATGGGCAAATAAGGTGCCCGAGCTGATGCCATTTTTACTGCCTTGGCTGGCATTGTTTTTGCCAAATTCTGCACCGAATTGAAGGAAACGATCCAGCGGTGCCAGCCATTTCAACTGCACCCCGTCAGTACTGGCTTGCCCACCCAGCAGGGATTGATAGGCCAGTGGGGCATCGACAAAATCCCAGGCATGGGCATGCTGGCTGTTCTGGTAACCCAGGCTTGAGAAGAAGCGGCCAACGCGCATGTTGACACCCGCACCCAGATCTTTGGCATCAACAAAGGCTTCTTCGACCGAGGCGGCTTCATTGCCATCAAGCGCAAAGGTGATCTGCCCGGAAAAATGCGGATCGATAGCGGCGCTCATGGTCAGTTCCGACTCGCCAATGCCAAAACCGCGGGCAGACGCTTCGGAGGCAATCCGGCTACCAGGCAAGCTACCGGGTAAGCGATAGGTTTCCGGGTCTTGCGACAAATTGGCATAAGTGCCGGAGAGTATCAGTGAAATGGCCGGGTTAAACTGGTTGGCCCCTGCCATGGTGGTGCGCGCTTTGCCTGGCCCGGCGACGGATGCTGAAGCTGCCGCTGGTGCCGTCGGTGCCGCAGCGGGCGCACTGGCTTGCAGTCTGGCGTTTTTTTCTTGTTCCTGCGCCAGTTTTTGTTCCAGCGCTTTCAGACGAGCTTCATAGCTTTCACGCATCTGCTTGATTTCAGAGCGAATTTCAGCCAGTTCCGGGGTATCGGCAGCAAAGGCGGCCAGGGGCAAGAGTGAGAGTGTACAGGCGGCCAAAGTGGCGGCCACAGGAAATTGTTTTTTCATGGTTCAAATTGATCAAATTAAGATAGATACGCGTGCCTGATCGAAGGCATTCGACCAGGGCACATCCGGATTGTGGATTTAATTTAATTCAATTTGCGGTGGAGCGCGCGACAGGAAGGGAGCGGGAGAGCTGGCAGAGACCCAGCTTTGCGGTGCAGCTTGCAGCAGGGCTTGATGCCCGGCAAAGCAACAAAAATCGAGTGCATTTACTGGCAGGGCCGAGCCGATGTGGGCAAAGGACAAGCATTCCTGACAGCTTTGGTGAACCAGCAACTTGCCGGAAGCGGACTTGCGCTCTTTGGCGGTGGCTTCGCCACGACCTGCCAGTGCATGATTCATCAGATGCGCGAAGCTCAACTGCTGGGTCAGCAGCAGCATCAGCACGAGCAACAGATGAATCAGGGGGCGGCGTGTTTTCACGGCGAGCTTTATCACGGCAATGAACAATAATCGACGATTATAATGCAGCCACAGCCAAAACAGGTAAATGATTTATCAGGCTTGATCCAGATCACACAACAAGGCCGCCAGCGTTTCCTGGGGCAATTCTTCCAGGTGCGCCAGATAGTTGGGATGATCGCAACCGATCATCATTTGCGCACCACTGCGCAAGGCTTGCTTCATGGCAGGTGTCAGTTCAAAGCGCACGAAATGCACGGCAGCGGTTTTTTCGGCGTTTTCGCGATCCATGTCTTCATCGGCAATCGCATACACCCGCGCCTGCCCTTCCACTTGCACAAATACCCGGTCTTCGATGCCGATCAATTTTGCCAGCGCCACCCGGCGTTCGGCTTCATTGCCGTATTCGATCAGGAGTGTGGCTTTGAAATTGCTGCCATCAGGCACCAGGGCGTTATACACCTCCAGTTCGGCGGCAATGCCCTCTTCTTCAAAGATTTTTTCAATGCGCAGCATTTCCTGCACCTGGTAGCGCAGGGTTTTTTCATCTTCAAATAACAGGGTCAGATGTTCACCCAGATGCACACTGCGGGTGCGTTTGTGTTGAATAATTTCGGCACGCAGGGTCGGGCGGGCCTTGGCATACGCTTCCAGCGTCAACAGGCTGTCACGGGCAATCGGCATTGGTATTCCTTGCTTGAAATAAAAAATGAGTGGGACTGATTGGGCTAAATTGCGATAAAGTGCGATAAAAAAGGGCGAATGATCAGGATTTGATGGCAGCGGTAATCGGCCCGGCCTTGAACAATGCTTGCTTCAGTTCGTGGTCGAAACGCACATCGCGCCGCCGCACCCATTCCAGCAGCATGGCGGCCTGGGCTTTGTGTTGGTCGCGATGGTGCGCAATGATCAGGCGCAATTCCGGGTCGGTACACGTGTCATAGCGCTGATTATAGTGATCGACCGCCTGCAAGGCTTCAATCAGGGCCGCCAGGCCGCGATGCATGTCGCGCGTCGGCGCATCAAGCTTGTCATGCGGTTCAATATACGGTGCCGGGCTTGATGCCAAATCCGGCGACATGCGTTCAGATTCCATAAGCTTTACGTAACAAGGCCAGTGGATGCGCCATTTCCGCTTGCTTCAGGCCAGCTTCGGCCATGCCCTGTTCGATATGGTGTCCGGCCAACTGGCAATCGGAAGAAATATAATCGGGTTCATTATTACTCATGGCCTTGAACACCGGCTTGCCGATTTTCATGGCGGTGGCATGGAATTCTTTTTTCACGCCAAAGGTACCGGCATGACCGGAACAACGCTCAACCACATTGAGTTTTTTGTCGGTGGTCAGTTGCAGCAATTCGGCAGTTTTCCTGCCGACGTTTTGCACCCGGGAATGGCATGGCACATGGTAGGAAATTTGCCCCAGATTTTGCTTGAAATCGGTTTTCAGCAAACCGTCGCGATTGCGCGCAATAAAGTATTCAAACGGATCCCACATCGCTGCCTTCACTGCCTGGGTGTCGGCACAATCGGGGAACATCAAGGGTAATTCCTGCTTGTACATCAGGGTGCAGGACGGGATTGGCGTCAGAATCGCATAACCCTGTTTGGCCAGCGCTGCCAGGTGCGGAATATTGATGTTTTTCTTTTCTTCCACGCCCTTCAAATCGCCCTGCTCCAGCTTGGGCATGCCGCAGCAGGCTTCTTTATCGACCAGCACATAGGGAATTTCATTGTGGTTCAACACCGCCAGCAAATCATGGCCGATGCCGGGTTCATTGAAGTTGATATAGCAGGTGGCATAAATAGCCACCTTGCCGGGGGTTTTCTCACCGTCACGCACCGGAAATGGTTGCGAGGCAGCGGCAGTGCTGCGGAATTTTTTTGTAGCAAATCCGGGCAACCAGGCGTTTTTATCGACGCCAAGCGCATTTTCCATCACATTGCGCACCACTTTGGTTTTATTGACCGCGTTGACGGTCTGGGTCACGATGGGAATGCCGGCAAAGGAGCCAAGGCCATCGGTATTGGATAAAAACTTGTCGCGAAAGCCGACTTCGCCTTTTTCATACTTGACTGCCTTGGCACGCAGCATCAGATGTGGAAAATCCAGATTCCACGGATGCGGCGGCGTGTAGGGACATTTGGTCATGTAGCAGACATCGCACAGATAACACTGGTCTATCACTTTCCAGTAATCTTTTTTATCGACACCATCGACTTCCAGCGTGCTGGAATTATCCACCAGATCAAACAGGGTCGGGAAAGAACCGCAAAGCGAAACGCAGCGGCGGCAACCGTGACAGATATCGAATACCCGTTCCAGTTCTTTATTCAACGATTCTTCGTTGTAAAAGTCTTCGCTCTTCCAGTCGAGCGGGTGGCGGGTCGGCGCTTGCAGATTACCTTCAGTGGCCATGGATGTCTTCCAGTGAATTGACGCAAAATGATGCGAATGACTCAAGCAAATCGGGCTTGAAAATGTTGCTACAGATTACGGTTGTAATAAACCGGGCAAAGCGGTGATGCAAAAAATCAGATACGGTTGACAAGGCCACCCGGCATGAGCAACTTTCACGCCTTGTTGGCAAGCTGGCCCAAAAAGCCAGCCCAGGTTTTGCGGCCGGGTGACGACAGCCATCAACGATTAATCAACCAGTTCGTTCAAAGCTTTTTGATAGCGGTTGGCATGCGAGCGTTCTGCCTTGGCCAGGGTTTCAAACCAGTCAGCGATTTCTTCAAAGCCTTCTTCACGCGCCACTTTGGCCATGCCAGGATACATGTCGGTGTATTCGTGAGTTTCGCCAGCCACTGCCGATTGCAGGTTCAGGCGGGAGGAGCCGATTGGCAAGCCGGTAGCCGGATCACCGACCGATTCCAGATATTCCAGATGACCGTGAGCATGGCCGGTTTCGCCTTCAGCGGTGGAGCGGAACAGCGCCGCTACATCGTTTTGGCCTTCCACGTCAGCTTTGTTTGCGAAATACAGGTAACGGCGATTGGCTTGAGATTCGCCAGCAAAGGCGGCCTTCAAATTCTCTTCGGTTTTGGAGCCTTTGAGATTGGACATGTAATTCTCCTTGGGGTTTTTCGGGTAATCGACACAACGCAGGCGAAAAATTTTTCAGACTGCAACAAAGCCGGGAGGAAGCGAGCCCACCCGGCCATTGTGGAACGCATTGTGAACCGTATTCGAGCTGAACTCAAATAGGTAATTTCAATACGCCCGATAAGTATAAGCAATTAAAAACAAAAACAGGAAAAATTTCCTCTATGAATTATTAATCTGCTTGCAAACAGGCCAATTTATCAGCTTCGGGCGCACTAAAAGCGGCTTTAGCGCTGATCCGCCCCGGATTGAGCGCCTTGCGGCCACGAGCAGCGCCGGAATGCCCCGCCGTCATGGCCCGGGTTTGCGCTGCAATAATGCAACAGCCTGCGCTGCAATGCCTTCTTCACGGCCGACAAAGCCGAGTTTTTCATTGGTTTTGGCCTTGAGGTTAATTTGTCCGGCATCGACACCCAGATCTTGCGCAAGATAGGCCACCATTTGCGGAATATGCGGTGCCATTTTGGGGGCCTGAGCGATGATGGTGGCATCCAGATTGCCCAGTTCATAGCCACTGGCTTGTACCCGTTGCCAGGCCGCACGCAGCAAAACGCGCGAATCGGCCCCGGCAAAGCGCTGGTCGGTATCGGGAAAATGACGGCCAATATCACCCAGACCGGCCGCACCGAGCAAGGCGTCGGTAATCGCATGCAGCAAGACATCGGCATCAGAATGGCCGAGCAAACCAAAGCGAAACGGTATTGTCACGCCGCCAATAATCAATCGCCGTCCGGCGACCAGCGCATGACAGTCATAGCCCTGACCGATGCGAAATGGGCAAACACTCATCACATGTCCTTTATTTCGTGTTGATTTATTGTTGATTTATTATTGATTTTTAAAAAATTTACTGTTTGCTTACTTTTTATCCATTGCCAGCCAGGCTTGCATCAGGGCCAGATCTTCAGCTACGGTCACTTTGAAATTGCGCGCCGCGCCCGGCACCAGCAAGGGGGTATAGCCACACGATTCAATCGCACTGGCTTCATCGGTCACCACAATGTCACGCTGCTGCAAAGCCTGCAAAAGCATCTGGTAGCGAAACATTTGCGGAGTTTGCGCCAGCCACAGGGTGCTGCGGTCGAGCGTGCGAACCTGATCACCCTGCTGCTGCTTGACCGTATCCACCACTGGCAAAGCCAGTAGCCCGCCGACCGGATGGTGCGCCACCGCCTGCTGCAATTGCGCGATCAGTTGCGGCGTAATCCCGGGTCGCGCTGCGTCGTGTACCAAAACCCAGTCATTGGGCTGACATGGCATGGCCAGCAAGCCATTGCATACTGACTCCTGCCGGGTAGCGCCACCGCAACGCAATACCTGCAGACGCGGTGGACAAAGCGGAAACACCTGATCGATCCAGCCATCTTGTGCGCTGACCACCAGATACACCCGGCTGATCCCGGGGCTGGCCAAAAAGGCTTGCACTGTATGCCATAACAGTGGTTTGGAGGCCAGCGGCAAATATTGTTTGGGGCATGCGCCGCCCATACGTGCGCCCACGCCAGCGGCGGGAATCAGAGCATAATGCGCATCAACCATCGTCATCTTTCCGGAAAATTAGCTGGATCAAATCAAAACCGGCTTCAACTGGCGGCTTGAATGTGCGCAAAATACAACAATCAACAACCTTATACAGACAAACCAGAAAGGGTTGATCCGTTCGTTTTACCAACCAAGAATTTATCATCAAGCCCAATCAACCTTATGGATTGCAAATCTTGCCGAGTTATTTTGGCAAGCACCGGGCCAAAGCGCTAGAACATACCATAATCCGGGCAAAATTTGCGGCCTGAGCTGGCACGGGCAGCGGACGACAGGAAAATTGCATGGACAATGCCATGCCATGCTGGCCGCTTGATTTGCGCTTTACTGGTTTCGTTTGAGCGTAAAATAGTTCT
>JBDLSU010000914.1:0-3169 GCA_039799405.1 Pseudomonadota bacterium
CGACAGATGCCTGAAGCCTGACTTGTTCCTTTTAATAAGTTCTGCATGTATCGATGTCCGGCAATTCGATCAAGCGGCAACAATATTGCCTCAGCTTTGTTTCTTTGGTCTATAGTCACTCACAACTCACATCAAACCGATTACCATTCACGCTGTTTAATCAAAGCACCGACTATTTGTAGAGTTAATATTGTTCCATGAAGCATATTGTCGCTGCATTATCATGCAGGCGAGGGTGTAAAAACGATATTGACAACATGAATGGAACCTACATGAAACTGAACGAAGCCTGCGAACGATTTTTAACCCACTGCGAGACCGAAAAACATTTGAGTGCCCCCACCGTGCGCGCCTACCGTGGCGACCTGAACTGTTTTTTGCATGTAGTGGGTAATACCAGTGAGTTGGTGGACTTTTCTGAAAACTGGATTGAAAAAGCGGTACAAGCCTGGTCTGGCGACCCCTTGATCAAAGTGACCACCGTAAAACGGCGCGCCGCCTGCATCAAGGTATTTGTGCGCTGGCTATTTCGGCGCAGACTAATCTCGTTCAACCCAATGGAGCGCATCCAACTGGAAATCCGCATCCCCAAACGCCTGCCGCGCAACCTGCACACCGAAGAAATCCGCAAACTGGTTGCCAGCAAACCGGAAGGCATGAACGAAACCAAAGACCAGCCAGCCGTATTTTTACCCCGTAGCGAATGGGACAAACTCACCGCCAGGCTGGCGATTGAAGTGCTGTTTTTAACTGGCTTGCGGGTGGGGGAGTTGGTCAAGGTGAGCATGGCCGATTTCGACCACAAGCTACGCCAGGTGCGGGTGCTGGGCAAGGGCAGCCGCGAGCGGCATGTATCGTTTCCCGATGAAGTGACACCGAATCGATTGCACGCCTACCGCGAATTGGCCAAGCAGCGCTTCAATCTGGATGGAAAAACCGCGCTGTTTTTTAATGGCCTGGGCAAACCGGCGAATGAGCAATACATACGGCGGGTGATCAGGGCGTTTGCGGAAGACGCCAACCTGGAACGGCGCGTAACGCCGCATATGTTGCGGCATACGGCGGCGACGCAGTTGCTGGAGGCGGGCTTGGATATACGGTATGTGCAGCGCTTGTTGGGGCATGCGAGTATTACCACGACGGAGATTTATACGCATGTGGCGGATCATGTGCTTCGGGCGGAGATTGCGAAGGCGAATGTTAGGGAGAGAGTGGAGATTGGATGATAACTATTAATTATTCATTCTAAATGGAGATAGCGTAAGCCATGCCAATCACTCATCAAAGTGTTGTGACCAGCCAATTGCAAGCGACAATAGTTGCACCAACCCAGCAAGACAAAAACATCTTTGATTTTTTTCTGCGTTCTGTTTTGACAACGATCAATTCGAACATAGAACTTATCATTATTATGGATGGCGCCCAACCAAGTGTTGCTGGTGTAATCGCCAAGCAACTCCCCGCTTTTGCTGCTGCCAACATTCCCATTACCGTTGTAGCAAATGAAATTCCAAAAGGTTGGGAATGGTGTATTAATTGGGCAATTAAAAATCGGCGCGGTGAACATTTAATTACTGTTGATTCAGATGTCATCTTGACAGAGGACTGGATAGGCCCGCTGTTAGCTCACTTTTCACCAGGAAGCAAGGTCGGTGCGGTAAGTGGCGTACTATGTTATCCCCAAACGGGCGGAGTCCAGCATTGTGGCGTGGTCTTTTCTGAAGACAATGCACGGCATGTGTACCTCAATATGCAACCGGATGCATTGCCTTTACAGGCATTTCAGGTCCAATGCGTAATCGGTGCCTTGTGCGCCGTCTCAGCCAGCGCACTCGAACATGTTGGCATGATGGATGAGAGCTATTTCAATGCCTATAGTGACTTCGATTATTTCATGCGGATTGGCGCAGCCGGATTCAGCATCATGATAGATCCGCGTGTCCGAGCTTACCATTGGGAGCGAAGTAGTGGAATTCATCGAATATCATCACGAAAAACGAATCTTGCCAGATTTTGGCGACAATGGGGCAATCAAATCAAGCCGGATTTGTGGCAATTCATTGGCGAAGCGGTAAATCGATTCAGTAAAACCTATAACTTTTCAGAGAAGGAATTTTATGCCATTGACTTGGCGGCATCCCGATATGAATCCAGGATTTTCTGGACAAAATTGGCAGAATGGGGAATCACTTGGTGCGGGAAGGACGACTGGTCTCACGCCATTTCAGGTTTGTCAGAACTTTGGTTGCCAGCCATTTTGGGCAGCGATGGTCATCGACATAGCAGGCCATTCTTGATTTTGGTTGACAATTTTGTGTCGTTGCTTGGCAACCACTATTGGGCCAAATCAAGAGCCGTTTTTCGTGAGGATGATATTGTCATGGACTTGTACGGTAATATAGTTAGCTTCCAAAAGTTACAGGAGAAATCATGGCCCGGCCACAAAGTTCGTTAAACTCAATGGATCGTCTGGCAAAGATTGAAAAGATAATTCCAGGAGGAACTAGTACCAATGCGAAGTCTCCTTCACGGCTCGCGCCACCAATCACGCCCAATTTCGCTGTTTCAGCGGCAGGCGCGGAGTTTATTGACGATGATGGCAGAAACTGGATTGATTGCGACATGGGATTGGCGGCAGTCGTATGGGGCCATGCCAGAACGGAAATTGACGATGCCGTTATTTCTCAAATACGTAAAGGTGTGTTGTTTTCCGCGCCTCCCATGCTGGAAGGCGAGGCAGCGGAATTAATTCTTGACCGCCTACAAGAATTTGCAGCGTTGCGGTTTGTTAAAACAGGCTCCGATGCTGTTTCTGCGGCTGTCCGGGTGGCGAGAGCGGCCACCGGGCGCACGGACATTATCATTGGCACGTACCACGGTTGGCATGACTGGGCGATCTACCCGTTTTATGGCGCAGCAACTGGAGTCCCCGCTCAAGTGGGCCAACTGACACGCAAACTTCCTGAAGAGACTGCAGCGGCCACTAGATTGCTGTTGGACGCCGATGTTGCCGCCGTGGTTGTTTGCCCTGAACAATGGGAGCCAGAGCAATTAAAGGAAGTCGTCCAACTGGTTCGTGCAAATGGCAGTATTGTAATATTCGATGAGGTCAAGTCAGGATTGCGAGTTGGCCCAAAAGGCGTCTGGCATAAAATAAACATCATCCCGG
>JBDLSU010000915.1:0-4485 GCA_039799405.1 Pseudomonadota bacterium
CGGCACCGGGTTCCAGCGCAACTGGTTGGGCGTGGCGGGAATTTGATTGAAATCGCTGACGATGCGGCCATTATCGATTTGCTGAAACGGGCTGTGTACCGCACCCGGGCGGATGCGGTAAGTCCAGGTGCGGCGGTTTTGGTGGCGTGGCGCGGTGAAGGCCGTGCCGGAAATTTGTTCGGCATATAAACCGTGGGCGCACACCTGGGGCGAATTTTGCCCTTGCGGCAAGCTGCCGGGGACGGCTTCGGTGGCAAATTCATTGCCAAATCCGGTTTGATAGCGGGTGGTTTGATCAGACATGCGGCGCTCCATGGTAGCGATGGGTCAGAAAAAAAGGACAAAAATACGGTGGCAAAAAACACTGGCGCTACTGTAATGCAAATTGGTGAATTTGACGAGATCAATACTAAAATACAGCAGATTCATTTTGTGAATAAAGGTGTGAATGAACGACGCGCATGACCAATATCCGATCCCTGGCGGTGGATCGCAGCTTGCACATCCCCGAACGCAACGCTTTGCCCAAATCAGGAGGCAGAAAACATGATCGATGTACGACATCTGGATTTAAATTTGTTGGTGGTATTTCACGAGGTGTATCAGACCCGCCAGATTTCGCAGGTCGCCAGCCATCTGGGTTTGTCGCAACCTGCCATCAGCAATGCACTGGCACGCTTGCGCAAGGCGCTGGGCGATGAATTGTTTGTGAGGACGGTGCAAGGCATGCAACCGACGCCGCTGGCCGAACGCCTGGCCGAACCGATTGCGCAAGCGCTGTTACAGGTGCAAGACGCCTTGAACACGCCGCACGGGTTTGTCGCGCAAACCAGCGAACGCAGTTTTACGCTGGCCTTGTCGGATGTGGGCGAACTGTATTTTATGCCGCTGTTAATCGAACATTTTGCGCGCCTGGCACCGCAAATGCGCTTGCAAACCGTGCGCGCCAGCAGCATCAATCTGAAACAGGAACTGGAACTGGGGCGGGTGGACCTGGCGCTGGGGGCGTTTGAAAATGTGTCGAGTGCGCTATATCAGCGCCGCTTGTTCAGCCAGCCATATGTGCTGATGTTCCGGCGTGGTCATGCGCTGGCAAGCGAGGCGCGCATCAGCAGCAAGCGCTTGTTGCAAGAACAGCACCTGATCGTGGCGGCGCAAGAAAGCCCGTATGACCACATCAACCAGTTGCTGGAAAAAGCCGGGCTGGCCCAGAGCGCACAATTCAAGGTGCCGCATTTCACCGCCGTGCCTTACATTATCAGCCGCACCGATCTGGTGGTGACGGTGCCGCAAAGGCTGGCACAAAGCGCGGCCGAACCATTTCAACTGGCCTGGGCCGCTTCGCCGCTGCGCCTGCCACCATTGCAAACCAATATGTTCTGGCACCGTCGCTTTCATCAGGACGAAGCCAATCTGTGGTTGCGCGAGGTGATGGTGGCGATTTTTGCCGATCAGGTGCCCGACCCGGCCTGACTTTGAGCCACACGGGATATGCGCTACACTGGACTATATTGCCGCACCAGTTCAATATTCACCTGATCAACTTGCCAGCGCATTTCTCTGAGTTTCTCTGATTTTCCTGGGTTTATCCGCTTTTTATATGGGGGGGCATTATGAAAAATCTTATCGCCATTGCTGTGTTTGCCTGTTGCATCTTTTGGCCCACTGCCGCCGCCATGGCACAAACCACGCCAGCCAGGCCGGTCTTGAAGATCGCAACTGGCGAACTGGCACCGTATGCAACCGAATCACGCACCGATCGTGGTATTGCGCTGGCAATTGTGCGACGCGCTTTTGAGTTGTCCGGTTATCAGGTGCAATTTACCTTTTTGCCGTGGTCGCGCGCACTGGCAGAAACCCGTCTGGGCAAATGGGATGGCACCGCCTATTGGGGGCACAAACCGGAGCACGATGCCGGTTTTTTCCTCAGCGAGAATGTGCTGACCGAGCAATGGGTGTTTGTCTATCGCAAGGCGATTCCTTTCGACTGGCACAGCCTGGAAGATTTGCGCCCCTGGCGCATTGCCATGATTCAGGATTACACCTACACCCCGGAAATCTGGGCCATGGCCAATGCCGGTAAATTCCGGATGGACCGGCATAAAGACGATTTGGCGGTATTAAAGATGATGTTGCTGGATCGGGTGGATATTGCGCCGATGGAGCGAAACGTCGCCTGTGATTTGTTGTCGCGCCACTTTACTGCGGCGGAAAGCGCCAAACTGGCTGCGCACCCGAAATGGATGACCGACACCTTTACCACCCACCTGATGTTGCCGCGCACGCTGGAAGCGAGTGCAGGGCGCATCGATGACTTCAACAAGGGCCTGAAAAAACTGCGCGCCAGCGGTGAATATGTCAAATTGCTGGCCCAGGTCAACTGTCCGGGCGGGTGGAAATAAGCACCGCCGCCGCCTTGCTGCGTTGGCGGCTTTTCAGGCGGCATTATTTGGCGGCTGTTTTTTCCTTGCAAATAATGAATGCGCTGTGCTTTTTTGCCAGATTGGTGAGGCTGGCTTCCTCTCCCTTGGTCCACCATTCCCAGGTCTTGCCATCGGTATAGCGCACGCCGCTGGCGGCACTGGCTTGTGGCAGCTTGAACTGTTGCTTGCCAATGTCAAGCTGAACATAGGCCGCTTGCTGACCGACTTCTTCCATATAGCGCGCCACCACGGTTTTCAGTTTGCCGCACTGGTAGGAAATAGCCCCGGTAGCCAGGCCCGGGGCGGGTGCTGCCAGCAGGGCGCAGGCCAGTATCAGGCCTGCGCCAGCGTGTATCGATTTGATGATCATGATTTCACTTTTTCAAAAATGGGTGGCGGGACAAGTCGGCCCATTCTGGCCCATTTCAGCCGACCCGGCAAGTATTGCGCGTTCAGGCCCGGCTTTTTGCGGATGCGAATGGCATTATGTAGCTCAGGTGAATTATTTACTTGGCAAGCTTGGTTGGCTTCTGCTATTATGCGTGGGCAATATTTTTTTGACGGAAATATTAGGCCGGAGAATTCTTTGCAATCGCCCATATAAAGTTTCTTTGCGTGCAATTTCGCCAGTTTCTCCTCCCTGATATTGAAGCAATTATTATCTTTTTTGGAGAATTTATGACTTTTTCTTACGTGCGCAACCTACTGGGTTCTTTATTGGCAGGTGCAACGCTGATGTTGGCAGCCAGTGTTGCCAATGCAGGCACCTATACATTCACCCAGACCGGTTTTTCCGATGGCGCTACAGTAAGCGGTTTTTTCCAGGGCCTGGATCAAAATCATGACGGTCACATCGTTGGCAGCGAAATCTGGAATTTTTCTGCCGTGATTCATGGTGGTTTGTATGACGGCGTTGTCTTTGAAACCAATCGCCGTTATGGCGCTTTTATTTCCTATGATGTTGGCAGCGGCTGGATTGGCGATGGCGTGGGCGAAAAGCTGGATGCTTTCTCCGGTCTGCAAATTGGCTGGATCAGTGGCGCGAGCGGCGGCAATGTGTACGACGGTTTCGGCAGCTATCCTTCCTCGGTTTCGCGCAATCTGATTCAGGTTACCGAACCGACTGCGGTGCCAGAACCGGAATCGTGGGCGATGATGCTTTCAGGTTTGGGTGCGCTGGCTTTGCTGGCACGGCGCAAGCAGGCAAAAAAATCGGCTTGACAGGCCGCTGGTTTTGAGCAGCCAAACATAGTCAGGCTGCTCCGGCTGTAAAACACGGCCCCGCGTCCGCTCCCTTGAAGGGGCGATGGACGCGGGGCCGTTGCATTTGGTCATGGGTAGTCCAGGGTTAGGCCAGGGTTTGCGCAGGCCTGGCCCCTGGCTGGCCCATGATTATGACGATTGCCCCTGCAAAGCTTGCGCCAGTTGCGGCAATAAAGTTTGCTTGCGTCTGGCATGCAAGCGGATGCCTTCCGACACCCGTTTGGCTTCAATCTGCGCTTCTTCACTCAGAAACTGCCTGGCAAATTGTTCCAGTTGCTCGGCGTGTTTTACTTCCAGTGAGCTATTCATGATGCTGGGGAAGTAGCGGTTCAAACGCAAGCTGCCCTGATGCTTGAGTAAGGCTTCGCGATTGGCGATGGCGAAATTCCAGGCCTGTTCGGTATGCTCGCTGTGCGCCACTGCGGGTACCACGCGTGAGCTGATATCGCCCGGCAAATTGGTTTGCAAGGCCAGTTGCAGCGATTGTTCGGCCAGCAGCGGGTCACGCGCTCTCAGCAGTGCGCTGTAATACAGATTGCGCTCGCTGTTGCTGCTGGCCTGACGACCCAGATCCAGCAGTTGTTGATATTGGCTGGCATCGGCATGCATGCCCACCGCGTGTACCACCCATTCCTTGTCACCCGGTGCCAGGCTATCTGGCTGTTGCAACAGCCGGGTAAAGCGGCTGCGTGCCGCCGCAACGGCTTCACTGTCGCTGATCTGAACCAGGGTCTGGATAAAATTGCTGCGCTTTAAGCGTGTTTCGCGTGCTTCACCCGGTTTTTCATCCCAGCCCAGT
>JBDLSU010000916.1:0-3643 GCA_039799405.1 Pseudomonadota bacterium
TGCTGTCCAATCACAAAGTCATTTTCACCCGGCTAAACAAATTCAGTAATGGCGCTGTTACCGCAATTGAAGTCGTCAGCGCAGATCAACAAAGCAGGGAACGGTTTCACCAGGCTTAAAACCGCCGAAAATGCGATTCATCCGGCAAGGCAGCCGCACTAATACGCCCACCTTTGGCCGTTGGCAGTTTTTTCGGGGTGGCTGCCGCAATGCGCGCCGGTTTGGCCTCGGTTACGGTGAAAAACTCCATCAGGCCCTGCAACTGTTCGGCCTGCCCGGCCATTTGTTCCGAGGTGGCGGCCAATTCTTCTGAGGCGGCGGCGTTTTGCTGGGTGGCCTGGTTTAGTTGACTCATGGCGGTTGAAATATGTTCCAGACCGGTGCTTTGTTCTTCCGAGGCAGCGGTGATTTCTTGCACCAGATCGGAGGTTTTGCGGATCGCCGGAATCATTTCGCTCAGGTAGCGCCCGGCTTGCTCGGATACCGTGACGCTGCTACCGGCCAGTTCGCCGATTTCTTTGGCGGCGATCTGGCTGCGTTCGGCCAGCTTGCGCACTTCGGCTGCCACCACCGCAAAGCCCTTGCCATGTTCGCCCGCGCGGGCGGCTTCAATGGCGGCATTGAGTGCCAGCAGATTGGTTTGATAGGCGATGTCATCGACGATACCGATCTTGGCGGCAATTTGCTTCATCGCTGCCACGGTCTGGGTCACGGCTTCACCGCCCTGCACTGCCTGCTGGGCGGAACTGGAGGCGATGGCGTCGGTAATTTTGGCGTTTTCAGTATTTTGCGCCACCGATGCCGACATTTGCTCGACCGACGCGCTGGTGCGCTCGACCCCGCTAGCTTGTTCGGTGGCCGATTGCGACAGGCTTTGGGCGGTGGCACTGACCTGGCCGGAGGCTGAATTGAGCGCGTCGGCCGCAGTCCGCACATCGGTAATGATGTTGGCCAGTTGTTCGGTCGTGGCATTGCTGTATTGCTTGAGTTCGCCGAAGGTGCCGCTGTAGTCGGCCGCAATTCTTTGGGTCAGGTCGCCAGTAGCCAGTGCTTTGAGCATGCGCACCACTTCATTCAGACCGGTTTCGCTGGTATCCATCAGCTTGTTCACGCCCTGGGTCAGTTGGGCAAAAAAGCCTTCCTTGCCAGTTTCATCAATGCGCCGGGTAAAGTCACCCAGGGCGGCCCCATTGACGACCGATGCCACATCGTTTTCAATTGCCACTTCCAGGGTACGGTCTTTCCATTCCACCACGGTGCCGATCCGCTCTTGCCGGGTGTTGAGAATCGGATTGGCGATCAACGACATGGAGCGGCCACCGACTTCAATCTGGGTGCGATAAGTACCGCGCAAATTAGCGAGCAAATTGCGCTGGTGCGCCGCATTTTTATGGAAGCGGTCGAAACTGCCGCCAATAATCTCGTCAACTTTGAACTGCGGCAAATCCTTGCGCAAATCCGGTTCGGCATGACGCAACATCGACACCACCGATTCATTCATATAGATGATGTTGCCATCGGCATTGGCGATCATGACATTGGTAGTGCATTTGTCGAGCGCCTGTTTGATGCGGGCATTGGATTGGGCTTCGTATTCCAGTGCCAGTTCCAGCGCCCGGTCTTTCCATTCGATCACGGTGCCCAGGCGTTGCTGCTTGTCATCCAGAATCGGGGTGGCGACCAGCCCGAATACCCGGCCACCGACGCTAATATCGGTTTTATGTGAACCGCGCAAATTACCCAGCAAACTACGCTGATGGCTGGCGTTTTTGTGGAAGCGGTCAAAACTGCCGCCGATGATGTCGTTGGCACGAAACTGGGGCAAATCCTTGCGGATATCGTTTTCAGCGTCTTTCATCAATTGCGCGGCCGAGCCATTCATATAAATGATGGTGCCATCGGCATCGGCAATCATGGCGGAGGTGGAGGTGGAATCGAGCGCCATTTTGATGCGCAGGGTTTCATCGGCGCGGCGTTTGGCTTCGATGCGGTCGGCATTAAGCTTGCTCTGCATAATTTTGAGCGCCTGCAACAGTTTACCAATTTCATTTTGATTGCGTACCTGAATATCGTCGCTGAAATCGCCAGCGGCAATATGGTCAAAAAACACAATGGTTTTGGCCAGCGGCCGCACGATGCTGCGAATCAGCAACCAGGTGATGACCAGACCCACTGCTGCCGCTGCCAGAATAACTGTCGCCAGACCCGACATGGCGCTATTGAGGCTTGCTTCATTGTCCAGCGCCGCCTGTTTGCGCAAATTATTGGAATGCACCATCAACGAGGCGACCATGCGTTCAATTTTAGTCACCGCTTCGCGATCAATCCCCTTGACCAGTGCATCAATTTCGCGCGCGCTATCCGGTTTGGCCGGGTTAAATTGTTTCAGGGCATCCTGATATTTTGTGGTCAATTCCTGATGTATTGCGATCGATTGCGCCGGGGCCGCGGTATCGAGCCCCAATTGCGCATACGTGTCTTTCAGGGCTTGCAAATTGTGTGCCGTTTCCTGTTCAGATTTCTCGAAACTGGCTTTGTATTTTTCCAGCATGGCCGGATCATGACCACGCAACAGAATATTCTTCCATTCCTGCAACTGGGTTTTAAAACCCACTTCCGCTACCCGCGCCACATTCACTGCGTGTTCCAGCTCGGCCGCTTTTTTCATATCAGCCAGATCACGTTGATTGGCTTGCAACAAGGCATTTCGGGCCAGATAGCCGACACCAAGCAAGGTCAGCAACATAAAGACAGCAAGCACGATCAGCCGGGTTTTGATGGTCAGGTTATTCAATTTCATGGTCGTGGCAATCAGAAGAGGCACTCAGGAAAAGGAAGGGCGAATTAAAATCGCTGTCGGCGCTGCCAGTGCGATGAAAATAAGAATCGCAATAGCAATCCAACTCACAATCGAACTCACAATCGAACTCACAATCGAACTCATAATCATCATTCAAGAATAAAGTAATTTATGTCCGGCGGAGGCGCTCCAATCATCCGGACAATAAATTTACTCATCCAAACCAACAGATTACTCTCCGGCATCAGAAAAAACCAAGACTTTAGCCGCTTTGCTTGCGCCCCGGCAAAGCCACCAGCCAGGTTGCCGCCACCACGCCAACGCAACCGACCAGCATCATCAGGCTGATATGTTCCTGCAAAAAAATATAACCCCATAACAGCGCAAACAGGGGGATCAGGAAGGTTACGGTCAAGGCCTGGCTCGGGCCAACTTCGGCAATCAGACGAAAATAAATAATGTAGGCCACCGCACTACCCAACAACGCCAGCGCCGCCGCCACCGAAATAATCCAGAGCGTCACCTCACCGCGTACCGGTGCCAGCGGCAACAAGGGCAGCAACACCAGCGCCGCCCCGATTTGGGAACCAGTTGCCATTTGCAGCGGGTTGAGTGCCTGGGCTTTTTTCTTGGAATAAGCACCGGAAACACCGTAACAGACTGCGGCGCTCAGGCTGCACAATACCGCGATCAAGACTTCGCTACTGAACTGAACCGGCCCCATGCGCACCAGAAACGCCACCCCGGCAATACCGAGCAGCATGCCCAGCATTTTGCGCCGGGTCAAGGCTTCATCCAGCACCGCCGCGCCGATCAAGGCACCCCAGATCGGGCTGGTGGCGT
>JBDLSU010000917.1:0-11161 GCA_039799405.1 Pseudomonadota bacterium
TTTATTCAGGCATGTGTCATGTATGATGCATGCCACCGCTATCGAAACTTCATTCAGGAATCTGCCATGGCTGTCATTACCAATATCGAAGATTTACGCATTCTGGCGCAAAAACGCATGCCCCGCATGTTTTACGATTATGTCGATACCGGTTCCTGGACTGAAGACACTTACCACGCCAATAGCCGCGATCTGGCCACCATCAAATTTCGCCAGCGCGTGGCCATCAATATTGAACAACGCTCGGCGCGCAGCCAGATGCTGGGGCAGGATGTCACCATGCCGGTGGCACTGGCCCCGACCGGCCTGACTGGCATGATGCACGCTGATGGCGAAATTCTGGCAGCCAAAGCGGCCAAGGCGTTCGGGGTGCCCTTCACGCTCTCAACCTTGAGTATTTGCTCGATTGAAGACATAGCCAGCCATACCAATCACCCGTTCTGGTTTCAACTGTATATGATGCGTGACCGTGGTTTTATCACACGCCTGATCCAGCGCGCCAAAGCCGCCAATTGTTCGGCGCTGGTACTGACACTGGATTTGCAAGTACTGGGACAGCGCCATAAGGATGTAAAGAATGGCCTCTCGGCACCACCCAAGCCCACACTGGGCAATATGCTGAATATGTTAACCAAACCGGCATGGTGCTGGGGCATGCTCACCACGCCGCGCCGTCAGTTTCGCAATATTGTCGGCCATGTTGATGGCGTGACCGATACCGCTTCCTTGTCCACCTGGAATAAGGAACAGTTTGACCCGACCTTGTGCTGGGCCGATGTGGCCTGGGTCAAGCAACAATGGGGCGGCAAGCTGATTCTCAAGGGCATTATGGATGTGGAAGACGCCAGACTGGCACGCCAGCATGGTGCCGATGCGATTGTGGTGTCGAATCACGGCGGTCGCCAGCTCGACGGCGCACCGTCGAGCATCAGCGCCCTGCCTGCGATTGTGGAGGCAGTCGGTCACGAGCTGGAAGTGTTTTTTGACGGCGGCATCCGCAGTGGTCAGGATGTATTGCGCGCGCTGGCGCTGGGGGCCAAGGGCTGCATGATTGGCCGTGCCTTTTTATATGGCCTGGCGGCCATGGGGGAAGCGGGCGTTGCCAAAAGTCTGGAACTGATCCGGGCCGAACTGGAAACCACGATGGCGCTGTGCGGTGTCAATGATATTGCTGCGGTCAACAAAAATATTCTGGTGTAAGCAGCATTTTTATGCCGCAAACAGCACATTTGCCTGATAATAGCTGTTTTTATTTTTGCTTGACCTATTAATCTTATGCCTATCATCACCGCCCTGACGCTGTACCCGATCAAATCTTGCGGCAGTATCCATTTAAGCGAAGCGCAATTATCCGATGCTGGTTTGAACAGCGAACTGATTTACGACCGCGAATGGATGGTGATTGATGAACATGGCATAGCGCTGACCCAGCGCACCCACCCCAAAATGGCCCTGATTCAGCCGCGCTTCAAGGCCGACATGCTGGAACTGCGTGCGCCCGGCATGCTGGCGCTGGAGCTGGCGCTGGATTTACCCGATCCGGCCGCAACCCCGAGCCGTATGGTGCAGGTGTGGGACGACACCATGCTGGCCTTTGATTGCGGTGATTTGTGCGCCACCTGGTTTTCCAGGGCGCTCGACACCGAATGTCGGCTGGTACGCTTCCATGTCGATGCCAAGCGCCTGGCCAAGCGCGAATGGACCGGTAGCATCGAAGCACCAACCCTGTTTGCTGATGGCTTTCCGCTGCTGCTGGTATCGCAGGCCTCGCTCGATGATTTGAACCAGAAGCTGGTAGCGCAAGGACGCGACCCGATTCCGATGGATCGCTTCCGTCCGAATATTGTGATCAGTGATTGCGCCGCCTTTGAAGAAGACTATGCCGCTGAATTTATCAGTGGCGACATCATGATCAAACCGGTGAAACCCTGTTCGCGCTGCAACTTGCCGGCGGTGGATCAGTCCACCGGTGAATTCGGCCCGGATCCGATGGATATTTTGCAAACCTATCGTGCCAATCCGATCATTGATGACCGCATCAGCTTTGGCATGAATTGCGTATTGCTGAGCGGACAGGGCCAAAGCTTGAAAGTTGGACAAACCCTGGAAATGAATCTGGCATTTTGAGTTTTTTTCCGGTGTTTGCCGCTTTTGATGTAAAGGCACCACAACAGGCCGGGCCACCCGCCCGGCTTTGGTAGGCCAAAGGTCGCATTCTGTGCGTTTTTGTTGTACTCGGATTATGCTCTGTGCGGTAGCGAGTTGCGAGCCTGTCCAACTCAAGGTAGTATGCAAAAACCACCCCGGCATTCATTTGTCATATTAATTTTTTTCGCAATTTTCCGGCTCAATGCTTCGATTAACCTGTAGCCCTGGCGCAAATAACCATGCAGCAACCTGTCAACCCTCTGCCGCCCAATCAGGTTAATCCCACGCCCGCTGCATTGGCAGAAGTCAATCTGGCACTGCGTG
The DNA here is from genome assembly GCA_039799405.1 of Pseudomonadota bacterium. Taxonomy (GTDB): domain Bacteria; phylum Pseudomonadota; class Gammaproteobacteria; order Burkholderiales; family Burkholderiaceae_D; genus CAMBDR01. Next base: position 2,473 of record JBDLSU010000917.1, read on the forward strand.
AAGAAAATCGCTACCTGCGCGAACAATTGCACGCTTTTCAAACCGAAGCGTTGCGCAATGATGCGATCATGCAGCGGCATCAGGCTTTCGATCTGGAAATTATCAGCAGCAGCAGTTTTCCCGATCTGCTGGCCAGTATTTTCAATACCCTGCGCCGTACTTCGGAACTCGATATCGTCACCCTGAGCTTGCTGGATGAAGATGGCGACATCCACCATGTGATGAATAATCTGGGCGTGCCGCTGGATGAATTTCCACAATTGCAGTTTGTTGAAACCCTGGCCGATTTAAGCGCCATCTTCATGGCCCAGGCCGAGCAACCCAATCTGGTGTTGCAACCGGTAATGGGGCCATTCCATGCCAACCGCCACCGTGCCCAATTTCCGTCAATTTTGCCGCAGCCGCAAAGCATGGCGATCGTACCGTTGGTACGCAATCACAATTTGATCGGCACGCTGAACCTGGGCTGCCTTGATCCGGAGCGCTTCTATCAGGGTCTGGGGACCGATTTCATCATGCATATGGCATCGATTATTGCCATCTGCCTGGAAAACGTGATCAGTAATGAGTTACTCAAATACATCGGCCTGACCGATGCCCTGACCGGGGTTTATAACCGCCGTTATATCGACCGCCGCCTGCCGGAAGAAATCGCACGCGCACGCCGCCATGGTCATGCGCTGTCTTGCCTGTATCTGGATATCGATCACTTCAAAAACGTCAACGACCAGCTCGGCCATCTGGCAGGCGATGAAGTACTACGCGAAACCGCGCACCGCATCAAGAGTGAACTGCGCCAGTCCGACGCACTGGCACGCTTTGGCGGGGAAGAATTTGTCGCACTGCTGACCAATACCGATCTCAACAATGCCCTGCTGGTAGCCGAACGGATCCGCGCCAGCGTTGCCAATGCCCCGTTTGAAATCAGCCACCATAACCCGCTGCCGGTATCGATTTCGATTGGCGTGGCGGCCTTGCTGGAAAGCGACCGTCATGACGCGATAGAACCGATTGCAATGCAGTTGCTGGCCAAGGCCGATCACGCGCTGTATGAAGCCAAAGAAGGCGGGCGCAACCGGGTGGTGAGTTTCGAGACGGCCTGATTGAGCGCGCGCGATGCAATGCCGTATTTCAATTGACGCCCCCATCCCGCAGGGGCACGGCGCGCCCCTACTTTAAGAGACGCATTTCGGCGCGCATGACACCGTCTTTGGTGCCGCGCAAGACCACCACATCGCCTGCGGCAAATACAAAACCGGCATCCGCCTCCAGGCGCTGGGTGCCGCGTCGTACCAGGCTGACTTCGGCCCCGACTTCATGCAATTCAAACTGTTGCAAGGGTTTGCCGATGGCGGCGGCGCTGTCGGACAACAGCACCGAATGCAAGCGTACCTGGGCGTGTTCGTCGTCATCCTGCTGGTCACCAGCCCCGGGGAAAAAGCCGCTCAACATGGCATAGCGCTGGTTGCGCGCTTCTTGCACCACATGCACCACCTGGCGCAAGGGAATGCCCAGCATGATCAGGGCATGCGACGCCAGCATCAGGCTGCTTTCCAGCGCTTCCGGCACCACTTCGGCGGCACCCGCCGCTTTGAGTTTTTCCAGATCGCTATCGTCATAGCTGCGCACAATCACTTGCAGCAGCGGGGCCAGTTCGTGCGCCAGATGCAAAATCCGGATTGCGGACTGGGTGTCTTCATAGGTAATCACCATGGCGGCGGCGCGATGGATACCGGCCGCCATCAAACTCTCGCGCCGCGCCGCATCGCCATACGACACTTTAGCCCCGGCGGCCTGCGCTTCCTGTACCCGTTGCGGGTCGGTATCGAGTGCGTGATACGGCACTTTTTGCGATTCCAGTATCTTGGCCAGGCTTTGCCCATTGCGGCCGAATCCGGCAATAATCACATGCTTCTGGTTGGCCATGGTGCGGCTGGCGATTTGCGTCAGGGCCAGCGATTGCATCATCCAGTCGTTGTCGGACAGTTTGAGTACGATCTGGTCGGTTTTGGAAATGATGAAAGGGGCCAGCAACATCGAAATGACCATGGCGGCCAGAATCAATTGCAAAATCATCGGGTTCATGATGTGCATGCCACTTACCAGCGTCAGCAACACAAAGCCGAATTCACCGCCCTGCGCCAGCGCCAGACCGGTGCGCATGCTGGTGCCATCGGGTGCGCCAAACATTTTGCCGATCAGGGCGATCAAGCTGAATTTTAATAGCACCACGCCGCCCAATATTGCCAGTACCACCCACCACTGGCGCAGCACCAGCCCCAGATCCAGCTTCATGCCGACGGTGATGAAAAACAGCCCCAGCAACACATCGCGAAACGGTTTGATATCTTCTTCCACCTGATGTTTGAATTCGGTTTCCGAGATCAACATGCCCGCCACAAATGAACCCAGTGCCAGCGACAACCCGGCTTCTTCAGTAATCCAGGCCGCGCCCAGCGTCACCAGCAACAGGTTCAGCATGAATAATTCCTGGGTGCGCCGTTTGACCACCACATGGAACCACTTGCGCACCAGGCGCTGCCCGATCGCAAACAGCAAGAACAGCACCGCCACGGCCTTGCCCATGGCCAGTGCCAGCGCCAGCCACAAATCCCCCGGTGCGCTGTTAAGTGCGGGAATCAAGATCAGCAAGGGCACTACCGCCAGATCCTGAAACAGCAAAATACCGATGATTTTGCGCCCGTGCTGGCTATCCAGCTCCAGCCGCTCGGTCAGCATTTTGGAAACAATCGCGGTCGATGACATCGACAAGGCTCCGCCAATCGCAAACGAAGCCAGCCAACTGAGTTTAAACGCACTGCTCAGTTGCCAGGAGATCAGGGCGCAAAAGCCCATGGTCAATATAATCGTCAGCACCACCTGGGCCAACCCCAGGCCAAACACCACGCGCCGCATCGAAATCAATTTCGCCAGGGAAAATTCCAGCCCGATTGAAAACATCAAAAATACCACACCGAATTCCGCCAGGGTGGAGGTGGTGCTGTTGTCTTCTGCCAACCCCAGCGCGTGCGGCCCAATAATGATGCCGACCATCAAATAGCCCAACATCGGTGGCAAATGCAGCATGCGAAATGCCACAACGCCAACGACGGCGAAACTCAATAATAATAAGGTAAGCTCTAATCCTGAAAACATTCTCTTCCACTCACTTATGGTTCAAATCCACGTTTCATCACGACTGGCAGAATGATTGCTTGGCTAATTCGTTTATACTTTCATCATGAGTGTAACCGAAGAAAAAAATATGTCCGATCTTTTTGATGCAAATAATTTGCAGCGCGCGCTGGATTTGGCACGCAACACACTGCAAATTGAAGCCGATGCGATTCTGGCCCTGCAAGAACGACTGACCAACCCGGCCAATCCCAGCTTTGGCAACGCGTTAAAAATGTTGCTCAAATGCAGCGGTCGGGTCGTGGTATCCGGTATGGGCAAGTCTGGTCATATCGCACGCAAGATCAGTGCCACCCTGGCTTCGACCGGAACTCCGGCACTGTTTATGCATCCCGGCGAAGCAGCGCATGGTGATTTGGGCATGGTCACCCCGCAGGATGTCCTGATCGCCATCTCAAATAGCGGCGAAACGGCGGAACTGGTTTCCATCGTTCCCATTGTCAAGCGCATGGGCGCGGGTTTGATTTCCATGACCGGCAATCCGGCCTCCAGTCTGGCACAGTTATCCGATGTACACCTTGATGTCAGCGTGGCGCAAGAAGCTTGCCCCCTCAACCTGGCCCCGACCGCCAGCACCACCGCCACCCTGGCGCTGGGTGATGCACTGGCGGTAGCGGCCCTGGATGCGCGCGGGTTTCGCGCTGAGGACTTCGCCCGTTCGCACCCTGGTGGCGCACTGGGTCGGCGCTTGCTGACCCATGTGCGCGATGTAATGCGCACCGGCGTTGCCATCCCCACTGTCAGCGCCGATGTGGCACTGACCGCAGCATTGCTCGAAATTACCCGCAAAGGCATGGCCATGACCGCGATTGTGGATGACGCCAGCCGTGTGCTGGGCGTATTCACCGACGGCGATTTGCGCCGCCTGCTGGAACAAGGGCGCGAACTCAACGGCATCGGCATTGCCAGCGTGATGCATACCCGACCGCACACCGTGCGGCCGGATCAACTGGCGGTGGACGCAGTAGCCCTGATGGAACAATACCGCATCAATCAACTGCTGGTAACCGACGAGTCCGGACAATTGGTGGGTGCGCTGCATATTCACGACCTGACCCGTGCCAAGGTGATTTAATGCCTATTCTGCCTCCTGGCCCTGGTGGCCAAACGCCTCTGTCCGGCCATGCCGGGCACCCTGCCCCCCCATATCTGGCCCCCACCCTGCCGAAAAAGCTGGAAGCGCGGCTGGCTGCGGTCAAATTGATGATTTTTGACATTGACGGGGTGTTGACCGATGGCGGCTTGTATTACGGGCCGGATGGCGAGGCGATCAAGCGCTTCAATGTGCTTGATGGCCTGGGTATCAAGTTTTTGCAGCAATTTGGCATTCAGACCGCGATTATCAGCGCGCGCCAGTCCAGCATTACCGCACGCCGCGCCCAGGACCTGGGGATTGTCCATGTGTTTCAGGGTTCCCACGACAAACAGGCTGCGCTGAACCAGTTAATGCAGCAAACCGGGCTGGGCTTGTATCAACTCGGCTACCTGGGCGACGATGTGATCGACTTGCCGCTGCTGCGTCAGGTCGGCTTTGCTGCCACCGTACCGAATTGCCACCCCGAAGTATTGGCCCATGTGCATTACCAGACCCAGGCCTGGGGGGGCCATGGTGCCGGGCGCGAAATTTGCGATATGTTGCTGCGCGCCCATGGCCATTACAAGGCCGCACTGGCGTCGTTTAACGGCTCGGGCACGCTATGAACCGTGGACGCAACCAGGCGCTACGGCTGCGCACTACCCTGATATTAATTCTGTGCATCGTGGCGGCGCTGGGCAGTTTTTGGCTGATGCAAATGATGAAGCGCCAGGCTGCAGGGCCAAGCACCGGCCAGCAGCATAACGAGCCGGACTACCGGGTCGAAAACTTTCATTTTGTCCGTACCTCGCCGACCGGGCAGGCATCGTATCTGCTCTCCGGAAAAACCCTGATCCACCACCCGAACGATAATTCGGCCGATATTGTGTTGCCAGTGGCGCAAAGTTTTCAGCCCAATCAGGCCCCCTTGACGTTGCGTGCGGCCCAAGGACGCATCTTTAACGACAATCAGAATATTGCCTTACGTGGCAAGGTCGATGTCAGCCGCCCCGCTACCACACAGACGCAAGCCTTGCACCTGGAAACCGAATCCTTGCTCATTACCACTGAAAACGATACCATGCAGACCGATGATGCGGTCAAAATGACGCTCGGCAATTCGATTTTGAGCGGGGTGGGCATGATCGCCGACCGTAATAATGGCAATATTCGCCTGTTACACCAGGTGCGCGCCATCGTGCCACCGAATTCACCCCGCAAATAACTGACGTTCATTGATGTAAAAAAGGAAGCACCATGAAATCCGTTCATTTCTTTTCCAGCCTGTTGTTGAGCTTGTGTCTGTGCCCTCTGGCGCAGGCGGAAAAAGCCGACGCCAGCAAGCCGGTCACGATCAATTCCGACTCCAGCCTGTATGACGATTTGAAACAAACCAGCACCTTCGTTGGCAGCGTGGTGGTAACACGCGGCACCTTGCTGATGAATGCCGGCAAAATGATCCTGAAAACCGATCCGGCCGGCTACCAGTTTGCCACCTTGCTGCCCGGCCCGAACGGTTTTGCCACCTTCCGCCAGAAACGGGATGGCGGCGATTTTTGGGTGGATGGCCGGGCCGAACGGATCGAATACGATAACAAAAACGATATCGTCAAACTGTATTCCAAAGCCAATCTGAAACGACTGGAAGGCAGCAAAACCACCGATGAAATGGAAGGCGAATACATTTCTTACGATAGCCGCAATGATTTGTTCACCGTCAACAATACATCGGACGGCATCAGCAAACCCGGTGCCGGACGCATCAAGGTAACCATACAACCGCGTACCGAAACCCAGGGCAAACCATGAGTGCTGAAGTGCCATGCAAACGCACCCTGGCCGTGCGCGGCTTGCAAAAGAGCTACGGCAAGCGGCTGGTGGTGCGCGATGTCTCGATTGATGTGCGCTGTGGCGAAGTAGTCGGCTTGCTCGGCCCCAATGGCGCTGGTAAAACCACCTCGTTTTACATGATTGTTGGCCTGGTGCCGTCGGACGCCGGAGAAATCATCGTCGATGGCACCGATATTTCGCGCCTGCCAATCCACCGCCGCGCCCAGCTTGGCCTGTCTTATCTGCCGCAAGAAGCCTCGGTATTTCGCAAACTGACGGTGGAAGACAATATCCGCGCGGTACTGGAATTGCAACAGGTGGATGGCCGCCCGCTGAAACGCGCCGAAATCGATCAACGCCTGGATGCGCTGCTGGCCGATTTGCAAATTGAACGGCTGCGCGAAAACCAGGCCCAGTCACTCTCCGGTGGCGAACGACGTCGGGTTGAGATTGCGCGCTCGCTGGCCACCAATCCCCGTTTTGTCTTGCTGGACGAACCGTTTGCCGGGGTTGACCCGATTGCCGTGATCGAAATCCAGCGTATTGTCGGATTTTTGAAAGAACGCCAGATCGGCGTCCTGATTACTGACCACAATGTGCGGGAAACCCTGGGGATATGCGATCATGCTTATATTATCAACCAGGGTGAAGTGCTGGCCAGCGGCCGCCCCGACGAAATCATTGCCAATGAATCGGTTCGCCGGGTTTATCTGGGTGAACATTTCCGAATGTAAGATGCCATGAAAGCTTCACTGCAATTACGCACCTCACAACATCTGGCGCTCACCCCGCAGTTGCAGCAATCAATCCGCCTGTTGCAACTCTCAACACTGGAATTGCACCAGGAGCTGGAGCAAATGCTGGGTGAAAACCCGATGCTGGAGCGTAGCGATGATTTGCTCGACCATTCGGTACGCTTGCTGGCCGATGGTGCCATCAGTTCGGCCCCGCTCAACAATGAATTCAACCCCGATGGCGGCATACCCACCGGCCAGGGTGAACTGGCGGGCAGCGCCAATAGCGAGCTCAATGGCAGCAGTAACAGTAACGATGCCGGAGACGGTGGCGAAGCCGGTGAGCGCAACAGCGAAGCCATGGATAGCGACAGCAGCGACTGGAGTTTTGACGACGTAGCACGCACCCAGGGCAGCCCGGACGACGACGACGCCAAGCCGCAACTGGAAGCGTCCGGCACCACCTTGCGTGAGCACTTGCTGGAGCAAATGCGCGTGACTCTGCCAGCCGGGCGCGACCGGGCGCTAATGGAAGTATTGATCGACAGCGTGGATGAACACGGTTACCTGGAAGAAAGCCTGGAAGAAATTCTGGCGCGCATGCCGCCGGAGCTGGAAATTGAGCTGGAAGAGTTTTCCACCTCGCTCAAATTATTGCAAAGCTTTGAACCGAATGGGGTGGGCGCGCGCGATTTGAGTGAATGCCTGGTTTTGCAAATAAAGCAACTGCCGAAAATCCCGCTGGTAACACGGCGCATGGCCTTGTGTATTGCCGAACAACATCTGGGGCTATTGGCGCAGCGCGAATTTAACAAACTGAAAAAACTGCTCGATTGCGATGATGAAGACTTGCGCGAAGCCCAGGCCGTGATCAAACTGTGTCAACCACGCCCCGGTGCCGCCTTTGGCGCTGGCAAAGCAGGCTATGTGGTACCTGATGTGATCGTGCGAAAAGTTAAAAACCAGTGGCAGGTCAGCCTCAATCACGACGCCATGCCACGGCTGCGGGTGAACGCCATGTATGCCAATTTACTCAAACAAAACAAGGGTGAACAAGCATTGGGGGGGCAACTGCAGGAAGCCAAATGGTTAATAAAAAATATGCGCCAGCGCTTCGATACCATACTCCGGGTGTCACAAGCGATTGTAGAACGGCAACGAAATTTCTTTGCCCATGGCGCGGTTGCAATGCGCCCCCTTGTTTTACGTGAAATAGCTGATACACTAGGACTACACGAGAGCACTATCTCCCGCGTAACGACTCAAAAGTTCATGCTGACCCCTCACGGTATGTTTGAGTTAAAGTATTTTTTCGGCAGCCATGTTGCCACCGATGCAGGAGGGGAAGCATCATCGACGGCAATCAGGGCCTTGATTTCGCAACTTATAGGAGCAGAAGATCCCAAAACACCACTTTCTGACAGCAAACTAGCAGACATGCTGGGAGAACAAGGGATGGTGGTGGCACGCCGAACCGTTGCCAAATACCGCGAAGCCCTGAAAATTCCCGCCGTAGCGCTGCGCAAGGTTTTGTAGTTTTCTCCGTTGCCCAAGTAATCCCTGAAGCCTTACTTGCCAGCAACCCCATTTTTAGGAGTGTGTATGAACCTCACCATCAGTGGACATCATCTCGAAGTGACTCCCGCAATCCGCGCCTACGTACAAAACAAGCTCGAACGCATTGTGCGCCACTTCGATCAAGTGATAGACATGGCTGTTATCCTGACAATTGACAACATCACTGAGAAAGAAAAACGACAAAAAGCGGAAATTACCGTGCGCGTCAGCGGTAAAGCAATCTACGTTGAAAGCGTTTCAGAAGACCTGTATGCGGCGATCGACACCCTGATCGACA
>JBDLSU010000918.1:0-6734 GCA_039799405.1 Pseudomonadota bacterium
CATTGGCAGTTTGATTGAGTTGCACCGTATGCTGCAGCGTACCGCCTTCCAGCACTTGTGCTGCGCTCAGGCTTTGCACGCTCAAGGCGGATTCGGCGTTGTTACCCAGCGAACTGGCGCGGCCTTCGGGTGGCGTGCTGGCATTATTTGCCGCTGGCGCGAAGTGTAATTCGCCCAATTCGGCCGTTTCGCTGATGCGCCCGAGCGTGGGCAAATTGGCGCGGCCAAAGCGCTCGCTACCGGCACCACCGCCACCGGAAGCGGTGCTTTCGAGCAGGGAATCAAGATTGGTATTGCTGTTGGCAATTTGGGTTTCAATATTGTGGTACTGGACATCGCGCTCCAGCACTGCCAGCCGGGTGGCTTCGATTTCGCCATCACCATACACGGTGGTATCGATGATCAGTTGCGAATTTTCTGCCACGGTGTGGGTTTTGCCCAGGCCAAAATCGAGTTCGACACGGGCACCGTTTTCAGTAAGGATCTGGTCGCCTTCATAAATTTCGTCGCCCAGCTTCAGCGGACGCTTGACGCCGATTTCATTGCGCGCCCAGGCATTGCCTGTCAGTGCGCCCACTTTACCGACTACAAAGTTTGCAGTTGCCATTCCTTACTCCCCCGCATCAAAAGCCCACAGTGCGCACACCGTATTGTCGAAAACCCGAAGCCAGTATGCCGCATTTTGCCGCAGCATACCAGCGTTCACAGGTTTTATATCATGCTTATGACAGGCGTTTTGTCAGGGTTGCCTTAATTTCTTGCAATACCGGTGGCAGGTGGTAAGCCAGACGCTCGAACAATTCGTCATGCAAAGCCAGTTCCTGCTGCCAGGCGGCTGTATCGACCGAGGTAATGGTGGCAAATTGCTCCGCGCTGAAATCCAGCCCCTGCCAGTTCAGGTCAGCATATTGCGGGCTGATACCAAAACCGTTATCCACGCCATTGCCGCTGCCTTCAATGCGCTGCAACATCCATTGCAAGACGCGCATATTGTCGCCAAAGCCAGGCCAGACAAATTTGCCTGCGGCATCGGTGCGGAACCAGTTGACACAATAAATCTTCGGCAGGGTGGCACCCTTGAGCGCCAGTTCCTGACCCAGGTTCAGCCAGTGCTGGAAGTAGTCGCTCATGTTGTAGCCCATGAAGGGCAACATCGCAAACGGGTCACGCCGTACCAGCCCGGTTTGGCCAGCCGCAGCAGCGGTGGTTTCCGAACCCATGGTGGCGGCCATGTACACGCCTTCCTGCCAGTTGCGTGCTTCGGTTACCAGAGGCACCGTGGTCGAGCGGCGACCACCGAAGATGAAGGCCGAAATTGGCACGCCTTCCGGATTGTCCCAGCTTGGATCAAGCACCGGGTTTTGCGTGGCGGACACGGTAAAGCGCGCATTCGGGTGCGCTGCCTTGGCACCAGTGGTGGCGGCAATTTCCGGGGTCCAGTCGCGGCCTTGCCAGTCGATCAGGTGAGCAGGGGCTTCCTTGCTCATGCCTTCCCACCAGACATCGCCATCGTCGGTCAGGGCCACATTGGTGAACAGGGTGTTGGCCGACATCGAGGCCATGCAATTGAAATTGGTTTTTTCATTGGTGCCCGGGGCCACGCCGAAATAACCGGCTTCCGGGTTGATGGCGTACAAGCGGCCATCGGCACCGGGTTTGATCCAGGCGATATCGTCGCCAATGGTGGTAACTTTCCAGCCATTGAAGCTGGCCGGTGGAATCAACATGGCAAAATTGGTTTTGCCGCATGCTGACGGGAAAGCCGCTGCCACATAGTGCTTGTCGCCTTTGGGCGATTCCACACCCAGAATCAGCATATGTTCGGCCAGCCAGCCGATGCCGTCAATCTTTTGTGCCTGATAACCCATCGAGGAAGCGATGCGCAGCGCGAAGCACTTCTTGCCGAGCAAGGCATTGCCGCCATAACCGGAGCCAAACGACCAGATTTCGCGGGTTTCCGGGTAATGCACAATGTATTTGGTGTCATTGCAGGGCCATTTCACATCGGCTTCGCCTGCGGCCAGCGGTTTGCCGACCGTATGCACGCAGGGCACAAACTCGCCATCGCTGCCCAGCACGTCAAACACGGCACGGCCCATACGGGTCATGATTCGCATATTCACAGCCACATACGGCGAATCGGTCAGCTCGATGCCGATATGGGCAATTGGCGAGCCCAGCGGCCCCATCGAAAACGGTACCACATACAGGGTGCGGCCTTGCATGCAACCGGTAAACAGGCCATTGAGTTTGCTGCGCATTTCAGCCGGGGCCATCCAGTTATTGGTGGGGCCAGCGTCTTCTTTATTGTGGGAACAGATATAGGTGCGATCTTCAACCCGGGCAACATCGGTCGGGTCGGAACAGGCGAGATAGGAATTGGGGCGTTTGACGGGATTGAGTTTGGTCAGCATACCGGATTCGACCATGGCACCGCACAGGCGGTCATATTCTTCCTGGCTGCCATCGCACCATTCGATGCGATCCGGTTTGGTCAGCAGCGCGACTTCGCTGATCCAGTCTATCAATTTCTGGTGTTTCACGTAATTTGGTGCGTTCACTGCGGCAACGCCACCCATCACAGGTTGATTCATACTACCTCCAAGACATAGAAAAAATTCCTGCCTGATCGGGGCGCTGTGCATTGGCATCATTGGCGCATGCAAGGCTTGCATGGTGTGATTGGTTTGCACCAAAGCATAGCGGCGACCGATCAACCATAGGGATCGTCGCCAGCATTGTACCTTTTGGCCCATCAGGACTTCGCTTGCCAAACTTCACCCTGCTAGTACAGATGGTATCGAAAAACACATCCTGCCATGGTGCGAATTTGAAAAGTGGAGCCGATTGTACACCCCTGGCCCGGCAAGCTCAACGCTTGCTTGCGATAATTGTAGTGAAATAAGTTGAGTAATGTAGTGGGCTATTTCAAATTTTCTGATATCTGTTACGCTATTACCAAACTGGACTCAAATCAGGAGAAAACCGATGAAAATTGCGATTCTGGACGATTATCAGGACGCAGTGCGCAACCTCGATTGCTTTGCACTGTTGCAACAGCATGAGGTCAAAGTATTTACCAACACAGTACGCGGACTGGGCCATCTGGCCACCCGCCTGAAAGAATTTGATGCGCTGGTCCTGATACGTGAGCGCAGCCACATCAACGCCAAATTGCTGGAAAAACTGCCCAATCTGAAAGTGATTTCGCAAACCGGCAAGGTCAGCGGCAATATCGATCTGCAAGCCTGTGCCGCGCGCGGCGTCACGGTGCTGGAAGGCATCGGTGATCCGACCGCTCCGGCCGAATTGACCTGGGCATTGATCATGGCGGCACGGCGCAAAATTGTGCCGTATGCGCTGCACCTGCAGCAGGGCCAGTGGCAAACCAGCGCCCATGAAACCCGCCACAATACCCTGGGTCAGGTGCTCAAGGGACAAACCCTGGGTATTTGGGGCTATGGCAAAATCGGCCGCATGGTGGCGGGCTACGGCAAAGCGTTTGGCATGCAGGTGCTGGTCTGGGGCCGCACACCCAGCCAGCAACAAGCGCTGGCCGATGGTTATGACGTTGCGCCCGACAAAGCCACCTTGTTTGCCCAGGCCGATATTTTGTCGCTGCATCTGCGCCTGAACGATGCCACCCGGGCTTGCGTCGGCGCGCAAGATCTGGCGCTGATGAAAGCGTCGGCGCTGTTGGTCAATACCAGCCGCGCCGAATTGCTGGTCAGTGGCGTGCTGGAACCGGCCTTGCGCCAGGGCCACCCTGGTTATGCCGCGCTCGATGTGTTTGAGTCCGAACCATTGCCTGCCGACTCTGGTTTGTTGCAAATGCCAAATGTGTTGGCAACGCCACATCTGGGTTATGTCGAGAAAAACAGCTATGAGCTGTATTTTCGTATCGCTTTCCAAAATTTACTCGATTATGTTGCCAAAAATGCTTCTGGCGCGAGCACGGAGGCGTATCAACCCAACTAGTCCTGGCGCTTGCTTGGCGATTATTTGCGCAATATCAATTTACCGATAACTTGATTTGATTTTCTTTTGGTAATGCTGCCGCGCAGCAAAACCTTTTTGGTAGAATGGTTTCAGCCCACCGTCCAGAGCGGGCATACCGTCAACAGCCCTGACGACCATTCCCGGAGGAAAAATGAATCTCACCCGCTTGCTTGCCAGGCCTGGCCTGCTTTTAGGCCAACATTTGGCAATCTATCGTCTGTTCTGGCTACGTTTGATGGTCATGCTCAGTTGCTCCACCCTGGCCAGTGTGGCCGATGCGCATATCAAATGGTTTAAACCCTACGACATCAGCAAACCGCCCAAACCAATTGGCGATGTGCTGAGCCAAACCTTCATTCTGTTTTTTTTGGGATCGGTAGCGTTTGTTTACATCTTCTTTTTATGTGATCGCTATGCCTATAAAAAAGGCTATATGGTCAGCTTTGATGAAAGCTTGCGTTTTTTCGATGGCATGTCGATTTATATCATGCGTGGTGCAGCCGGGATCTTTTTCGTTTCGCTATGGGCCTATGGCTTTTTCAACCATCAAATGTCTTACCTGACGCCGGAACTGAAAGCCGACAGCAACTGGGTCTTGTGGTTGCAACTGGTGATTGGCTTATGCGCCATCAGCCGGTTTACCACGCCACTGATTGGCGTGGGCATCGTTATCCTGTACTTTGCTGCCATCGGCCAATATGGGGTCTACCACCTGATCGACTACACCATCTTTTTGGGCATCGCCTACTTTTTCATTGCCACCGCCATCCCCATTGGCGGCTGGAAAAAATCCGGCTTCATTGTGCTGTATGCCATTACCGGAATTTGTTTCCTGTGGATTGCCATGGAAAAATTTGCCTATCCGCAATGGACTTATCCGCTGCTGGCAGAAAACCCCGATTTGCTGCTCGGCATGGACCCTTACCCCTACATGATCCTGGCGGGCTTCGTCGAATTTGTCATCGTGTTTTTGCTGCTCGGGGCGGCGTCGGTGGTGACCCGCATCATTGCGCTGGGCTTTCAGGCGATTTTTGTATTGGCGATTTTTAAATTCGGTTTGATTGATGCGGTTGGTCACTTGATGATTATTGCGATTTTGTTTGTGATGATTGTGCGCGGACCGACTGATGCGCGCAACATACTGGTACTTAGCACCAAATCGGTGCAAATGGAGGCGTATTTTATGACAGGGCTATATTACTTGGCTTTCGTTAACGCTTTTCTACTGTATTACGGCCTGCATTATATTTTTTACGGTAACTAAGCCCATACCCCCGCATGTGGCGGCGCTGGCACAGCGTCGCATGCGGGTAACAAAGCGTTTAATTCTCATCCGATACGGTTCCTGTCCAAATTCTCGCGGTAAGATTGAATTTGGAATAGCCAGGATTTGCGATAGGAACGTCAAATGAACATGATGAAATTAAGCATTGGTCGGCGCTTGACCATAGGTTTTGGGATTGTGATTGCCTTATTGGTTTTGTTGGCGATCTTGTCTTCGTTGCGCATCGGTGGGCTGGCCGATCAGGTCGGACAAGTGGTGAATGATCGCTACCCGAAAACCGTGTATGCGAATAAAATCAAGGCCGATCTGAACGAGATTTCCCGCAATATGCTCAGTGTATTGGTGATGACCGATCCGGATCAGATCAAAAAAGAAATCAAGAACATCGAAGAAAAAACCCTGTCCAGCAACCAGACGCTTGATGCGCTGGATAAAATCACCCTCACGCAAGATGGTAAAGATCACCTGAAAGACATCAAGGCCGCGCGCGAGAAATTTGTTAAAGTCCAGTCTGATTTTGTGGCCCTGATTAACGAAGACAAAAAAGATGATGCGCTGGTGCAATTTACCTTCAAACGCACCGTGATGCTGAAATACTTTGCAGTGCTGGATAAATTCATTACCTTTCAAAATAGCCAGATGGAACAAGCCGGGCAAGACTCGGCCAAAACCGCCGAGCAAACCAAATGGCTGATTCTGGTTTTGGCGCTCGGTGCCGGGGTACTGAGTTTGCTGGTAGCTTACACCGCCACCCACAGCATTACCGTACCGCTGCGGCAAGCCGTCAAAATTGCCAAAAAAGTGGCCGACGGCGATTTGACCAGCAAAATTGAAGTGCGCTCCGGCGATGAAACCGGGCAAATGATGGATGCCCTGCAGCACATGAATGACAGCTTGCTGCAAATTGTGACGCAAGTGCGCCAGGGCACCGATTCCATCGCCTCGGCTTCCACCGAAATTGCCAGCGGTAATCTGGATTTATCCAATCGCACCGAGCAACAGGCATCGTCGCTCGGGCAAACTGCATCCTCGATTCGCGATTTAACCGAAACCGTGCGCCAGAATGCCGACAATGCGGCGCAGGCCGACAAGCTGGCCAGCCGTGCCTCCGAAGTGGCCTTGCGGGGCGGTGGCGTGGTCAGCAATGTGATTGAAACCATGGGTTCAATCACCGAATCGTCGAAAAAAATTGTCGATATTATTGCCGTGATCGATGGCATTGCGTTCCAGACCAATATTCTGGCACTCAATGCGGCGGTGGAAGCGGCGCGCGCCGGCGAGCAGGGGCGTGGCTTTGCGGTGGTGGCGTCCGAAGTGCGCAATCTGGCCCAGCGTTCGGCCGGGGCGGCCAAAGAAATCAAACACCTGATCAATGATTCAGTCTCGAAGGTGAAAGAAGGCAGCAACCTGGTGGAGCAAGCCGGGGTCACCATGGAAGAAGTGGTGGCAA
>JBDLSU010000919.1:0-8068 GCA_039799405.1 Pseudomonadota bacterium
CGGCTGGCGAAACACGGGGTGCTGGTGCTGCGCGGGCATGCGATTGAAAGCCTGGCCCAGGCCAGCCATTTTGTGTTTGATAAAACCGGCACCCTGACCAGTGGGCAATTGCAGGTGGTGCAAACGGTGTTTTCCCAGCATGCGGCACAGGCGCAGGTGCAGCAAGCGGCGCTGCACTGCACGGCGGCACTGGCGGCGGCGTCCTTGCATCCGTTGGCACAGGCATTGGCGCAATCTTTGTCCGGGCAAACTGCTGCCCATATGCAGCAGATCGAAGAAGTGGCGGGGCTGGGTATGCAAGCGCAGTATCAGGGGCAAAGCTGGCGGCTGGGTGCGCCGCACTGGGTGCAGGCTTTGCGTGAAGAGGGGGCCGGGCTGGCACGGGCCGGGCAAGATGCCGCAATGCCGGGGGCGCACGAGGTGTCAGCGTTGGTGCAGGGAAGCCGGGTTGCGCTGGGGAATAATCAGGGCGTGTTGGTCACATTTGTGTTGCAAGACCAACTGCGGCCAGATGCGTTGGCCCTGATCACCAGCCTGCAGGCGCAAGGCAAAACCGTGTGCATGCTCTCGGGTGACCAGCCTGCGGTGGTGGCGCAAGTAGCGGCGCAACTGGGGATACTTGATGCGCGCGGTGGTCTCAGTCCGCAGCAAAAATACGCGGCAGTGCTTGCCATGCAACAGCAGGGCGCACGGGTGGCAATGGTGGGCGATGGCATGAATGACGGCCCGGTACTGGCGCTGGCCGATGTGGCAATTGCCATGGGCCAGGGCGCACCGATTTCGCAAACCCGTAGCGATCTGGTGTTGCTGGGCAACCGTTTGCTGGATTTGCAACAGGCGCAGGCTTTGAGCCGGTTTGCCTGCCACCTGATCCGGCAAAATCTGGGTTGGGCGCTGCTTTATAATGTGATCGCGATTCCGGCGGCAATGGCGGGCGTGCTCAGTGCGTGGCAGGCGGCGCTCGGCATGTCGATCAGTTCTTTGCTGGTGGTGGCGAACGCTTTGCGCGCCCTGCGTTGGCAGGAAAAAAGCAGCGACCATCATAATCTTGTTGAAAAGTTTTAAGGCCTACCCCATGGACATACTTTTTTTGCTGATTCCGATGTCGCTGGTATTGGTGTTTGCCATTGGCGCGCTGTTTTGGTGGGCTTTGCAGCGCCGCCAGTTTGACGATCTGGAGCAGCAAGGGCAGCGCATTCTGGACGACAAGGATTGATATCTGATTGATTTTCCCCGGTAGAACAGAGGTACAATGACCGGGCACGCGCATGGCGGCGTCGGATCGGCGGTGTGAACACTGCCTTGATGAATGGTCTGCCAGCACCTGTCATTTGTGTCGTTGAAAGTGGGCCACTGAAAGCCTACCCAGAGGAGAAGCGTCATGAAAGTAGATGTCAGCAAGGCACATATCAGTGCCCAGGCCAGTTATCCACGTCGTGCCAAAATCGCATCGGGCGAGATGCAAGGCTCGCGGCGGAGCGAACAACTGTTTCAGCGTACCTGTCTGGCGGCGCTGCTGGCAAGCTGCTTTGACATGGCGGCCGCCAACCCGACTCTGCCGCAGGTGGTCAACGGTCAGGCCAGTTTTACTACCCAGGGCAATGTGCTGACGGTCAGCAACAGCCCCAACGCCATCATTAACTGGCAAAATTTTTCAATCAATCCGGGTGAAGTTACCCGCTTCCTGCAACAAAATTCCGATAGCAGCGTACTCAACCGCATTCTGGGGCAAAACCCGAGCCAGATTCTGGGGGCGTTGCAATCGAATGGCAAAGTGTTCCTGATCAACCCGAATGGCATCCTGTTCGGGGCCGGTGCCCGGGTCGATGTGAATGGCCTGGTGGCATCGAGTCTGAATATCGCGAATGCCGATTTTCTGGCCGGCAAGCACAATTTTAGCGGCAGCGCCAATGCCGGTAGCGTTAAAAATCAGGGCAGCATCGCCACCCCGGCCGGGGGGCAAGTGTTTTTGCTGGCACCGAATGTGGAAAACAGCGGCATCATAACGTCACCCAAGGGCGAGGTGATTTTGGCGGCGGGCCACACCGTGCATTTGCTTGATTCGACCAATCCGGCGGTGCAGGTGGTGTTGTCGGCACCGCAAAATACCGCGCTCAATCTGGGCCAGGTAGTGAGTGAAGCCGGGCGCATCGGCATTTATGGCGCGTTGGTCAAGCAGCGCGGCGTGCTCAATGCCAATAGTGCGGTGCTGGGTGCGAATGGCAAAATCATGCTCAAGGCCAGCCAGGACGCCTTGCTGGAAGCCGGTAGCCGCACCATGGCTGATGGCGTGGGCACGGGGGGAGAGATTCGCGTTACCGGCACCCGGGTCGGTTTGCTGGATGATGCCCAAGTCAGCGCGAATGGCTTGCGCGGCGGCGGTACGGTGTTGATCGGCGGCGATTATCAGGGTAACAACCCGGCTATTATGAATGCCAGCCAGGCTTATGTCAGCCCGCAAGCCAGCATCAAGGCCAATGCCTTGCAACAGGGCGATGGCGGCAAGGTGGTGGTGTGGGCCGATGACAGTACCCAATTTTTCGGCAATATCGCCGCGCGCGGTGCGGGGCCGCAGGGCAATGGCGGTCTGGTGGAAACCTCCGGCAAGCACAGTTTGCACGCCAGCGGCCATGTCGATGCGGCCGCCGGGACGGGCGGCAAAAATGGCAACTGGTTGCTCGATCCGTCGGATGTGACCATCAGCTCGGGCCGTAGCGGCATCCTGAGTGCTGGCTTGTTCGACCCCGGCAGCAATGCCAGCGTGGGGGCGGATATTATTTCGGAAGCCCTGAATGGCGGCACCGATGTCACGATCAAGACCAGCGGCGGCACCGGTGGTACTGGCCTGATCACCATCAACGGCACCGGTGACGCAGGCGGTGCCGCCATCATTACCAATGGCAGCGGCGGTAGCCGTACCCTGACGCTCGATACGGCTGGCGCGATCAATATGCATGCCGGGGCCTCGATCAATGGCGCGTCTGAAAATCCGCTCAACCTGACCCTGAATGCCACCGGCGGCATTACCCTTGCGGGTACGGTCAATAACCATGGTGGGCTCACCACCCTGAACGCTGCCACCACCCTGTCCGGTACACTGCGCAATGGGCATTTGAGTAGCGGCAGTACCTTGACCAGTAGCGGCGGTGTACTCGATTCGATGACGTTGAATGGCACCATCAGCACCAGCGGCAACCTGTTTATCGACAATGACCTGACCCTGGCCGACACGGCGGTGTTAAATCCGGGGGCTGGCAATCTGTACTTCCGCAATGGCAGTTATCCACATCTGGCCACGCTTGGCAGCGGCACGGTGAATCTGGCGGGCGGTAATCTGTATGTCGGCTATATCACCAGCGGCCAAACGCTGGAAATTGACAATGGTGTCGTGGTGCAGGGCTATGGTGGCTTGCGCGACAATTTCCCGGGCACCATCATCAATGCTGGCGTTATCAATGCCAATACCAGCGGACAGCAACTGTATCTGACCCCAAGCCATTTGAATAACACCGGCACCTTCAAGAGCACAGGCGGCGATTTGACGATTGCCCGTATTAATTTCAGCAATAATGGCGTGATCGAGCTTGGACTGAACGGCATACTGCATTTGAACAGCGATATGGCGACCGGCTCTTTGGGCGATATCAGTAATAATGGCGGCGACATTACCTTTGCCGGTACGCTCGATAACAGCAATAGCCAGCTCAATATCGGGGCAACGGGTCAGTTTGGTGGCTTGAGCAATCTGACCGGCACGATTCAGGGCGGCACCCTGTTCAGCAGTGACAGCACGCAACTGCACAGTAGCGCCGGGACGCTGGATGGGGTCACTGTGAAAGGCAGCCTTGACACCAGCGGCACCCTGTTCGTGAAAAATGGCCTGACTCTGGACAATGGCAGTGTGCTCAATCTGGGCAATAGCCTGTTGTATTTCGGCGGCAGCGGTAACCTGGCCATCGGGCCTGCCAGCGGCAGTGCCACCATGAATCTGGCTGGCGGCAGTCTGGTGGCGGGTTGGGATGTTGCTGGTCAAACCCTGCACCTGAATCATGGCCTGACCCTGCAAGGCTATGGCAATATCAGCCAGAACTATGCAGCCGTGGTCGAAAACGAAGCCACTATCATTGCCAATACTGCGGCCCAGACCTTGTCGATTGGCACAGGCAGCTTCAGCAACGCGGCCAATGGCAGTCTGGCGGCCAACAATGGCACCTTGAGTATTGGCAATCTGGCATGGAGCAATGCCGGTAGCATCAGCGTTGCCAGCGGCGCGAAGCTCAATCTGGACATGGATACCACGCTGGCCGGTTTGACCGGTATCAGCCGCACGGGTGGCACCATCGCTTACAGCGGCAAGCTGGACAATACCAATACCACGCTCGATATCGGGGCCAGTGGCCCGTTTGGGGCGGGTGGGGTGGAATTGAATGGTGCCACCATCAAGGGTGGCGTGCTGGTGAGCAGCGATAGCAGCAAGCTGCTGGTGAGCGCAGCCACTTTCGATGGTGTTACCTTGAGCGGGCCGGTGGGCTACTCGGGTACGGCTTTTGTAAAAAACGGCTTGACCCTGGCCAGCGGTGCCGATTTTAATCTGGGTAATGGGCATTTGTATTTTTCCGGTAGTGGTACCCAGAACCTGCATGCGGCGGGTGCGGCCAATATTGTGCTGGCCGGTGGTTCGCTCAATGCCGGATGGGACGGGAATGGGCAAACGCTGGATTTGGGCGCTAACCTGACCTTGCGTGGCTATGGCACTATCTCGCAAAATTTTCAAGCCACCTTGAATAACGCTGCCACCATTCTGGCCGACAGCACGGGGCAGAATCTGGGAGTCAGTGTTGCCACCCTCAATAACAGTGGCACCATGCTCGCTTCCACTGGCAGCCTGACTATTGGCCCCACCAAATGGAGCAATAGCGGCAGCGTGGGCGTGAATGGTAGCGGCGTGTTGAATTTGAATATGGATAGTGCCACGGGCGTGCTGGGGACAATCCATCATAGCGCTGGCAGTGTCAATTATGGTGGCAAGCTTGACAATAGCAGCGGCGACCTGAACATTGGTGCGGGCGGCCAGTTTGGTGCGCTGGGTTTGAACAAATTGACTGGCAGCATTGTTGGTGGCACCGTGCATAGCAGTGACAGTACCAGCTTGAATACGCAGGGCGCAACGCTCGATGGCATTACCGTGGGTGGCGCGCTGACCATGAGCGGTACCACCTTCATTAAAAACGGATTGACCCTGGACGATGGTGCCAGCCTGAATTTGGGGAGTGATTTTTTATTTTTTCAGGGCACCGGCACCCAGCATATCAGTAGCAGTGGCCTGGGTACGATCAAGCTGGGCGGGGGCGGTATTTATGCCGGACAAGACCAGAGCGGCCAAACCCTGATAATTGATGCCGGCGTCACAATCGCAGGCCACGGCAGTATTAGCAATAGTTTTCCGGCCATCATCCACAATCAGGGCCACATCAATGCCAACGTGAGCGGGCACGATTTGCGCATCAACCCGGCCAGCCTGATCAATTCCGGCAAACTGGAAGCCAGCACCGGCACGCTGAGCCTGGCCCCGGCCAACTGGAGCGATAGCGCTGGCAGCATGATATTGGGCGCGGCAGGTACCATCAAGCTGGAATTTGACAGCACCGTGGCTGGCCTGGGGGCCATTAACCGCAGTGGCGGTACGCTTAAACTGGTGGCGCATACGCTCGACAATAGCAGCAATATGCTCGATCTGGGGGCGAGCGGGGCGCTGGGTGGACAACTGGTGCTCGATAGCTCGGCCACCATCAAAAACGGCACCCTGAAAAACAGCGACAGCACTACTTTCAATAGCGGCAGTGGCACGCTCGATGGTGTTACCATCAGCGGCAATTTTGCCAGCAGCGGCAGTGTGTTCGTAAAAAATGGTCTGACCCTGGCTAATGGCAGCACGCTTGATGTGGGTGATGGTTTCTGGTATTTCACCGGGGCCGGCACCCAGCATATTGCCACCCCGGGTAGCGCCAGCATCGTGATGGACGGGGCCAATATTTACGGCGGCTACAATGTGACGGGACAAACCCTGCAAATTGATAGCGGCGTGACCCTGCGCGGCAGTGGCAGCCTGGGGCAATCGTCCAGCGCCAACCTGATCAATAATGGCACCATCCGGGCTGACAACGGCAGCAATACGCTGTATCTGAGCTTTGCCGACATCAACAATAACGGCACCCTGAACGCCGCCAGCGGCACCCTGAATATGTTTGGCTTGAGCAGCAATAATGGCTTGATCGATATTGCCAGCGGGGCCACGGTGTACACCAATGCGACTGCGCTGACCAATAACGCGGGCGGCAGCATTATCGGCAATGGCGCACTAAATTTGGGCAACAAGGCGCTGACCAATAATGGCACCATCAGCCCGGGCGGCACCGGTTCGGTCGGGGCGATCACAATCACTGGCAACTATGTGCAAGGCGCGACTGGCGTGTTGAATATGGATGTCGGCCCGGCGACGAATAACCGCGACCAGTTGCAGGTCAGCGCAAGCGCCAGCCTGAATGGTACGCTCAATGTCAATGCGCTTGGCGGCTACCAGCCTGCCGCCAGTGATGCCTATCAATTGCTGACCATGAGTGGCACCCCGACCGGCACCTTCAGCAGCATCAGCAGTCCCGCCTTCGCCGGGGCCACAGCCGATTACAGCACCACCGGCAGTTTTTACCTGCGCATGCCTTCCAGCCTGACCAATATCTGGCTGTTTGATGGCGATGGCAACTGGCTTGATGCCAGCAAATGGAGTCTGGGCCATGTGCCGCTGCCAGGGGAAGACGTGCAAGTGCCGGACTATAGCAGCGCCTTCACCATCAATTTAAGTTCCAGCAATCAAAGCGTGAAAAGCGTGGTGTTCCTTGGTAATGACAAGCTGGCAGTCAGTGGCGGTAGCCTCAATTTTGCCGCTGCCTCCAGTTGGGCCAATGGCGCGCTTGATGTGCTGGGCAGCGGCGTGGTGCAGGCCAACGACCATTTGACGGTGGATGTGCTGCACCTGTCCGGTTCCGGCATGCTGAATTTGTCCAGCGGCAAAAACCTGAGTGTGGGCGATTATTTCCAGAGTGGCGGCACCTTGAACGGCCCGGGCGGGGTCGGGATCAGCCGCAGCTTTAACCGTACAGCGGGCAGCATGCTGGCGCTCAGTTCGCTGTTTATTACCCATACCAATGGCACCCTGAACGCGGGTGCCCTGAATGTGAACGGGCCGCTGGCCCTGCATGCCGACCATGGCGATGTAAATATCGATCAGGCGATAGTTGCCAGCAGCCCCGGGCTGGAAATTTTGGCCCCGCAAGGCGCGATCAATAACACCGGCGGCAGCATTGCGGCCGCCACCTTGCATATGCAGGCGCGTGATGGTATCGGCAATGGCATGCCGCTGGCTACCCAGGTGCAAAATCTGCATGCCAAAAACAGCGGCAGCGGCAGTTTGGCGATCAATAACAGTGGCACCAACCTGACTCTGCAAGATGCCAATAGCGATGGCTATGGTTTGCTGCAGCAGGGCAATGGCGGCATCAATCTCAATAATGCCGGGCATGCCATCCACATTGATGCGCCGGTCAACAATGCGTCCGGCAATCTGAATTTGCAGGCCGATGCAATTTCCTTCAGCAATCACAGCAATGCCAAAATTGATGGCGCGGCGGGCAGTGTGAGTTTGACCGCAATGGGTGCGGGCGGGATTGATTTGCCAGCCGCAGCCACGATGCGGATCAATGGCAATAGTGAATCCAGTACCAGCATCAATCTGGTGACCGATACCCTGAATCTGGCGGGCTTTCTCCATGCCGGGCCGAATAATGGCAGCGGTTATGTCTCGTTCAGCCCGGCCACGCGTCCTCTGCTGGCAGTCGATACCAAGCCGGTTGCCAATGCCCTGGTAGTGGCTCCGGCAGCGCTGCAGTCCATCAGCGCTGCCAGCGTCAGCCTCAATGGCAGTGGCAGCGGTGGCGTCAGTTTTAATGAACCGGTGGCGTTGAGCGATCTGGCGACCTTGCAGGTATTTACCAGCGGCGCGCCGATTCATGTT
>JBDLSU010000920.1:0-2731 GCA_039799405.1 Pseudomonadota bacterium
ACAGGCGCACGGTTTGGTCGTCTGCGCCAGAAACCGCCAGCTTGCCATTGGCACTGAGTGCAACTGCATTCACAAAACCGGTATGGCCGCTAAATACGCGCAAGCAGATGCCGCTGGCCACGCTGTTGCCCCAGGCCACACCCGCCCCACCACCCGCCAGCGCACTGGAATACACCAACGCCAAGGTCTTAATCGTCGGCGACAGCCACGCAGGCAAAACCGGCTTGACCGAGCGCCTTGCCTGCGACACATTCACCCCCGGCGATTCCACCGCAGGTGCATGGGCCACCCAATGGCCGATTGCTGCTACCGATGACAGCACCGCCAACCCCACCCCGTGCCAGCGCGAAATCTGGCTATGGGACTTCGGCGGCCAAGCCGACCAGCGCCTGATTCACCAGCTTTTTATGGATCAAGCTGCCTTGATTTTGCTGGTTTTTAACGCCGATAA
Source organism: Pseudomonadota bacterium (assembly GCA_039799405.1). GTDB lineage: Bacteria > Pseudomonadota > Gammaproteobacteria > Burkholderiales > Burkholderiaceae_D > CAMBDR01. The sequence goes on from JBDLSU010000920.1 coordinate 452, forward strand.
TGAAGAAGTCTTGCCCGGTCTGCGCGAATGGCAGCTTGCCTTGCAGCGCAGCTTGCCCACCCTGCCGCCGCAGTTTCTGGTGGCCGGGCGTACCGATGTTGGTTTCAAGGCCAGCCGCGCGCGCCTGCAAGCGTTTGCGGCGGAGCACGGCCTCACCTATTTTGAAACCAGTGCCAAATCCGGGGCGGGTTGTGCTGATTTGCGCGAGGCAATCCGAACCGGCATCAACTGGGACGCGATCCCGCGCCGCACGTCGCCTTTGATTTTCAAACAAATCAAGGATGTGATTTTGCAATTGCGCGATGAAAAGCAAGTCTTGCATACCGTGAAGGAACTGCACGCGATTCTGGAAAAGCGCCTGCCGCCCGACGCGCATTTTGATGACGCCATCCTGCACACCGTGATCAGCCTGCTCGATGGCCCCGGCGTAATCAAGCAACTCGACTACGGCAGCTACGTGCTGCTGCAACCGGAATGGATTAACGCCTACGCGCAAGCGGTGCTGCGCACGCTGCGCGCCGACCCGCGTGAGCTGGGCACGCTGGATTTGGGCGCGATCTCTGAAGCCAAGCTCGTATTTCAATACACGGCGCACAATGGCCGCGAACAAATCGACATGGCACGCCTGCCGGAACCGATGGAGCGGATTGTGCTGCGCGAAATGGAAAAGCAACTGGAAGAGCGCGCCATTTGCCTGCGTCAGGACGGCAAGCTGATCTTCCCCAGCCATTGCGGGCGCGAGCGGCCAAATGCGCAGCAACTGCCCGGTGCCACCCACCGCTACCGCGTACTGGGCTATCTGGACGATATTTATGCCACGCTGGTCGTCAAGCTGGCGCATAACGATGCTTTTGCCATCGATAGCCTGTGGCGCGACGCCGCCGACTTTACCATGCTCGGCCAAAGCAAGCACATGGGCTTGCACCTGACGCGCGAGCATGACGGCAGCGGCACGATTTCTGTATTTTTTGATCACGCGCTGAGCGCGCGGGAGCAAAGCATTTTCGCCAACTACATCCACACCCATTTGCATACCAGTTGCCAGCAGGTCAAGCGGGAACGCAATTATGCCTGCCCCCACTGTGGCGAAGTCAAACCGGCCTCGCAAGCCCTGGCGAAAAAGCTGGAACGTGACGGCGAACAAGCGCAGGTTACCTGCGACAGTTGCGATAAAACCATCAAACTATGGGATGAACAAGAACAACTCTTCGCCAGCCCAGAAGTACGCGAGCGCGTAGCGCAAATGCAGGCGCAGGACGCGATCCAGCTTTCCGCCATCCGCAAAGGCAAATTACTGACGCTGGAAGTCGCCGCCCGCATCGCCAGTTGTGACCACAAGAGTTATGAAATCCCGCAACCCGAAGACGAAGGCATCGACATGGTGCTGGAATTTACCGAACGCGACGCAGCAGGGAACAGTCGTGGCAGCGGCAAAAACCTGTATCTGCAACTCAAATCCGGCAACTCGCACCTGAAGCGACTCAAAGACGGCAGCGAAGTGTTCCCGATCAAAAAAGCCGCCTGGGTCGATTATTGGCTCAAGCAACCCGGCCCGGTGATGCTGGTGATTGGTACCTTTGTAGATGAAGAACGAAGCCGTTACAAAGACGGCAGTGGCAAGCTGGAATTTGACGAGGTGCGCTGGATGGAAATTTCCAGCGTGCTGGCTCAAGCGTGTAAGCAAGGCAAGCGCCCAAGCCAAATCGAATTCAAAGGCGAGCGCATGGATATGATGAGCATTCAGGGCTGGCGCAACAAGCTACTTAAGCTATAATCCGCCCTTCCCCACTCCACGCACAAAGACCCGCCATGCTGATCATCACCATTAAACAAGGCAAAGAAAAAAGCTTACTCGATGGTGATCCATGGATTTACCTCTCGGCCATTGAGCGCGTCGATGCCAAGCGCGATGAAAGGTTGAAATTGGGTGCCACCGCGCTGGTGCGCTCGTCCTCGAATGCATTCCTGGCGCGCGCTGGCTGGAGCCCACAATCGCAAATCCGCGCCCGGGTCTGGACGTTTGACGAAAAAGAAGCGGTCGATCACGCCATGTTCAAGCGCCGCATTCAGGCTGCGCTGGCCAAACGCTTGCCGCTCAAGGGCAAATCTGGCAAGCCGCAACGGCTGATTGATGCCGAAGCGGATAACTTGCCGGGTTTGATCGTGGATTATTTTGTGGTGCAATCAATCGGATATCTGGTTTGCCGCTTTGAAGCCGCTGGCGTGGATGCCTGGAAGGTGGCGATTGTGAAGGCGCTGATCGCCGAAACCGGGGTGCAA
>JBDLSU010000921.1:0-2711 GCA_039799405.1 Pseudomonadota bacterium
ACAACCCGATTCAATGGCGGCGCTTTCACCATGACAATATCCAGTTGGATGCCGACAGTCAGGTGGTGGTCAATGCCGCCAATGTGACCGTCAATGCGCAGAGCGTCACGATCAATGCGCCCGAGTCTACCTTTACCGGTGCTGTAACGGTCAAGGGTTTGTTGACCTATCAAGCGGGTTTATCTGGCACCGGCACTGCGAATATCAAAGACGGCGATGTGGTGATTGATGGCTTGCGTGTGAAGGGTCATAACCATATGGAACAGGGCGATGGTAAGCCAACCGGCCCGGCGCGCAATTGACACGACAAGGGCAAAGCGCCAGCCCGTATTTTAGCCAAGTAAAAGTATAGACAAGGAAACCCATGCCAGCAGCCACCCAACCGATCCTTTTTGATTTTTTTAATCTCTCCGGCAAAGACAAAGCCAGCAAAGCCATCTCCAAGCTGTTCAACCAATCCGGCAATGAGGTGGTCAAAATTGAAGTCGATAGCAAGCCCTCACGCAGTGCCGGTATCACTTATCGCATGGTGCATCTGGTGTTTGGGGATTCGCAAACGGTCAGCTTGGGCGTCAAGGCGTCGGGCGATATTTGGCAAGTCAAATTAAATGGCAAGCTGTTTCCCATGAAGGCGCAAGATGACCCCAAAGCCGCGATCCAGGACTTGGCCAATGCCATGATCCAGGGCCGCGCCAAATTCCAAGCCGCCTTAGCCAAAACCAGCGTGGCATTGCCCGCTTCGATCCGTACCGCAGCGCCAAAGATGGCCGAAGTACTACGCAGAAAAATTGCCGATGTTGATGCGGCGCTGCTTGCCGGGCAAGAACAGTTGGCCGCACTGCAAGCGGAAATTGCCGCCCGCGCTGCTGGCAAAAACGATAAGAACAGCGCCAACGCCAAATAGGAAAAACCGCCCCAAGGCGACTTGCTCGCCCCTTGAGAATACCGCTTCATCAGCGCGCCCTCGTGCGCCGAATTCTCAAGGAAGACAATGAGCGATATTTTATTCAATCTGGTTCACGCGGGTGAACTCAAACAATTTTGTGATGGTGTGATGGCCCAGGCACCCGCTGGTGCGCGTTTTGATTCGGCCAGTGCCGCCACCGAGTCATTGGGTGCGCTCACGGGTGGTAGCAACATCAAGACGCCGCTTATTTTGGATACCCTGCTGGGTAACGTCAGCGCCGGGCGCGAACAAGCCACCCTCAAGGCGTTTTATGATGGTGTCACCATGTATCAAAAAGAACATGGACGGCCCCCATCAAGCGATCTGTTCCTGACCGCTGCGCACCAGGCGCAATACCTGTTCGATTCAGCCAGTAATGCCCATCATGATCAAATCTCGATTCAACCGGGTTTGCCGCAAGTGGCGATCATGAGCCCATTTGCGCTGGCGTGCCCGTTTGCAGGCTATTTACCCGCAGGCTATACCAGCAATGAGTGCCGTATTGTGGTGCTGGATCACGTTGCAGGCAGCGATTGGGGCGACTATCGGGTGGGATCATCCCTCGATGGCATCAATGGCGGCAAGAGTTACCTGAGCGCCGCGCGCCAAATGGCGTTGTTGGCACCCAATGAAGCCAAGATTTACCAATTTACCTTTCGCCGTGCCACTGGCGATGCGGCTAGCCCGCCAGTTTCCTTGCTGCGTGGGCGTACCGTGGTGTTTGTCGGCGGGCGACGCGCTATTACCGAAGTATCCAACGGCCAAAGCAATGCCGCCAACGTGCCGATTAATGGCATTGTGCGCCTGAATGGCACCGACTATACCCTGACTGGCATCATCAAACCTGCCAGCGGGGAAGTCACCATCACCCCGAATCCGGCCCTGCCACAAAACACCCAGGTGCTGGTGAATGCCTTTATCGACTACGAAAGCGAAAACGACTCACCCGAAATCGCGGTACGCACCAGCACCTTTTCAGTGTTTGCCAGCCCGTTTCGCATGAGCTATTCCGCAACACCGGAAGCGCGTAGCCAGTTGGCACTGGAACTGGGGATTGATGCCAATTCTGAAGCCTCATTGGTGATGCGTGGGCAATATGCGATGGAGCGCCACTACGAAGCGCTCAAACTGTGCCTGATCCTGGCCAGCGGCAACACACTCACCTATGACTGCGCGTTTAGTCAGCAATATCAGCAAAAGACGCGCGCCCAAATCTGGCAAGACTTTGCCACGCCTTTAAACCTGGTCGGGCAGCGCATGGCCGAGGAAACCGGCGACCATGGCATCACGCATCTGTATGTCGGCAAACTGATTCGCGCCCAATTGATGTCCTTGCCACCGGAATTATTTATCCCATCCGGTTTGACCGAGCGCGCCAGCATTTACCGTATCGGGCGCTTAAACGGGCGCTACGAAGTGTATTACACCCCCAGACACCTGGCCGAAGCCGATGATGGTTCCTCTGCGGAAGTCTTGTGCATCGGGCGCAGTGATCAGGTCGCACGCAACCCGATTATCTTTGGCGATGCCTCACCGCTCATGGTGGAACCGCTCGGTGTCACCAAAAACGCCAAATCCGGCAATGTCGGCAACGCCCGTTCCATCACCAGTGACAACCCGCATCCGCCGTCGGCCAGTGGCTGCGCCTTAATTACCGTCATCAACATCAATATGAAAGGCCAATAATGGTCAAGAAAAACAGCAGCAGCAGCAGCGGCACCCAGGGCGATCAGGTTCAGGGTAATCAAGTCCAAGGCGATCAAGC
>JBDLSU010000922.1:0-9365 GCA_039799405.1 Pseudomonadota bacterium
ATATTCCGAAAGCGCTGGAATATTTTCAGTATGCACAAACGCTGGAGCGCGAAAAAGCTGCCTTTGGCAATGTGCCGGGCAATCTGGCTTTGCGTTTGGTGGAAGCCAATGCCAGTGTGCCGCTGGCCCCGGCTGGCCCTGGCGCAAGCGCCCCGGTGCGCAACCTGATTTTGCCGGTGCCGAATGCGGTGCGCGCGCGCAGCAATGGTGAAGCTTTGCCTGCGATTATTCCCAACGGCAATATCAACAATCCGGCCGCCTACCCATCAGGCCACCCGGGCAATCTGCTACCATCCAACCCGGGCAACTTGTTACCGCTACCGGGTGCGCGGCCATTTGTGGACCCGCTCAGTCAGCCACGCCCGGCCACCAGCTACGCGCCGCCCGCGGTGCCACCGGGTGTGCCAAGTGCGCCAACGGTTGCGCCGGCCAATGCCCAGTTTGAAGCCGGTTATCAGGCTGCGCTGGCCAGTATTCAGGCCCAGCAGGGGCAAGCCCGGGTACGCGAAAGCAAAGCCAGCCGCAGCGACAAAAAGGCCAGCCGCAAAGCAACGCACCGCAGTCGCAGCGGCAAAGTAAGCCATAGCGCCCGCGCAAACTCTGGCATCAGCACGGGTAATGCCCTGCAACAGGCGCTGGCAGCACTGGGTGCGGCCAAATCTGGCAACGCCCCCCAACTGGCACCGCTGCCGCCGGTTGCCCAGAACACTGCCGGCGCGGGCTATCTCAACCCGGCGACAGCGTCCCAGGCTTATCCGGGTACAGCCTCAGTGACACCCAACCATGGCAATCCGGCCTGGGTCAACCCACCTGCACCCGACTGGCGCAGCAGTGCCACATTACCCGCTGCACCAAGCCAAGCCGCTTACGCTGCACGTCCGGCCTATCAGGAGCCAGCCGTCAGCAATGCGGCAGCGGCCCCGGTAAATACTGCCGAAGCACCATCGCTGTTGAGTCGCCTGAGCCAGTCGCTCTCTGGCAAAGCCAAGCAGGCCCAACCTGCACCGAATGCCGTCACGCTACCTGCCAGTGGCAACCGCGAGCGCACCGTGGCCGAGGAAATTCAGGATATCGAACTCAAATTTGCCACCACGCTTGATCTGGGCGCAGCTTATCGCAATCGCTCGGGCGAAGTCGGCATGAATCGTTTGTCAGAAGTGGAAATGCCGCTGGAATTTAAAACGTCCTTCAATTACAACCACCACCTGACGCTGCGCATGACGCCGGTATTATTGAGCGCGGGTGAAATGATTTTGGCCGACCCGGTCAATATCACACGCTTTGGCTCCGGTGCGCTCGGGCCATTCATCGCCAAACCCTACCCCAGTGAATTTATTCAGGACAGTGGTCTGGCGCTGGCAGTGGCGTATGGCGATGACAATCTGCGCGTTGATCTGGGCAGCAGCCCGCTTGGCTTCAAGGTAGCGAATGTGGTTGGCGGCATCAGCTACAAGCATACGGTGGATGAGCTGACGTTGAAAGCCAGCCTCAACCGCCGCCCGGTCACTGACAGCGTGCTCTCGTATGCGGGCGCACGCGATCCGCTCGATGGCAGCACCTGGGGTGGCGTAGTGAAAACCGGCGTGCGGCTCGATGGCAATTACGGTAGCGAAACCCTGGGCATGTATGGCGGCTTCGGCATTGCCAGCCTGACCGGTCGCCGCGTCAAATCGAATACTGCATGGGAAGCCACGGGCGGTGCTTACTGGCGCGCCTGGCAAAGTATCAATCACCAGTTGACTGTCGGCCTGAATCTGAATGCGCTGGGTTATCACGACAATTTAAGCCACTTCAATCTCGGGCATGGCGGTTATTTCAGCCCGCAGCGCTATCTGAGCCTGGGGGTGCCGATTGATGCTGCCGGGCGCTTTGGCAAGTTGTCATACCAGATCGGGCTGGATCTGGGGGTGCGCCATATCAATCAGGACAGCGCCAAATATTTCCCGAACGACCCGCTGCTGCAGGCACAATGGGAAGCGCGCATCGCCGCCTTGCCAACGACTTCGCCGGTACCGGATTATTTCCGTGCCAGCTACAAGGGTGACAATAGCTCTGGCACCGGTGCCAATTTGCGCGCTTCGTTTGAATATTTGCTGGCCCCGCAATTTGCGCTGGGCGGGCGCTTTAGTTTTGATAACAGCCGCAATTACACCCAGCAAACCGGTTTGCTGTATTTGCGCTATGCGTTTACGCCTTTGCCAACGCCGGTATTATTCCCGCCGCGCACCCTGCAGGCGCTTTATCTTGGAGACCCATTATGAAACCCTGCCTGATTCTGTTAATGGCATTAGCGAGCGTTTCGGCGCTGGCAGCCGACCTGCAACAATACGGCCGGGCCTATCTGGCCGAAGGCAATAGTGCCGCCGCAGTCCAAAGCTATGGCGAACTGGTGCGGCAAAATCCGTTTGATCCGGTGGCACTCAACAATATGGCGATTGCCAAAGCCGCCGCTGGCGACTACCAGAGCGCGCTGGAGCTATTGACCCGCGCCGCACGGCTGGCACCGCAGCGCAGCGATATCCGCGAAAACCTGACCCAACTGCAAAGCTGGCAACAACAAACCCATTCGATTACGCTCAATCCGGTTGGTCAGGCTGGCAGCACGCGGCCGCGCAATCATGCGCTGCTACCCGAACCACCGCCGCTGTGGCCGCAACCAACCAATGCGGCCAGTGCGGCCCGCGCGGAACCAGCGGCACGCCGATAAACCCAGAACCCATACCCATGCAAATTATTGCTTTAATTTCCGGCAAAGGTGGCGTCGGCAAAACCACGCTCACCGCCAATATCGCGATCGCGCTGGCCCAGCGTGAACAGCGGGTATTGGTGCTCGATCTCGATCCGCAAAACGCCTTGCGCCTGCACCTGGGCATGGACGCGCAAGACCATGCGGGTATGGCGCGCGAAGGCATCAATCAGGACGCGGTGTTTGCCAGCCCGTTTGATATCAGCTTTATTCCCTTTGGCATGATTCGCGAAAATGAACTGGAAGAGTTTGAAGCCGCACTGAAGGCGCATCCGCACTGGGTGGCCGAAGGTATCGCCAGCCTGGGGCCGGATGCGTTTGACTTTGTCCTGATCGATACCCCGCCCGGCCCCAGTGTGTATCTGCACCAGGCCCTGAACGCGGCGCAGCGCTCACTGGCGGTAATATTGGCCGACGCGGCCTCGTTTGCCACCATTCCGGCCTTTTTGCATCTGGTACAGGGGCATGAAGTGCAGTTACTGATCAACCAGATGCCGCATCGCAGCAAGCTGGGACACCAGGTGCGCAGCGCGCTATATGAAAACTTTGCGCGCCAACTGGTGCCCATTACCATCCACCGGGATCGCTCGGTTTCGGAAGCGCTGGCCTATGAACGCCCGGTATTGCAGTATGAACCGGGGTGTGAAGCCAGCCTGGATGTGCAGCATCTGGCGGACTGGTTGCTCGACAGTGTGTCGAATTAGCATGAACAGCATGTTGACAATCCTAAAACCGGAGTAAGCAAACATGCGCCTGCCAGCCTTATCCCCGCGTTTTGCGATTGCCACCGTGATCCTGTTTGCGATGGTAGTGACCTTGATCAGTATCGGGCAAACCTGGTGGGCAGTTCAGCAGGATCGCGAACTCTCGCTCAAAGCGGAAGCGCATGACGGGCTGGTCGCTGTGCGCCTGCTGGATCAACTGGCGATTCAGGAGCTTGAAGCTGGCGAGCAAAGACTGGATGCCATCGTTAGCGGTGCCTACGCGATCAAAGCAGGCGAAGAAAGCCAAAAAATCCTGCAAAAGCTGATTACCCAAAGCCTGGCCAACAATCGTGCCGGTGGTGCCTTTCAACTGGTGCGGCCGGATGGTACGCGCTGGGTCAGCACGGCTGATTTCCCTTCGTATGTATTTCCCAGAGAACAACGCGACTACATTGCCTGGCTATTAGCCAATCGACAGCACAAAAAACTCATGCTGGGCAAACCGTTGCTACGCTCGATTGACAGCGAACTGGTACTACCGATTGCCCGCAATCTCTATGATCACGGCGGTAATTATCTGGGCCTGGTCAGCAGCGATGTGAATCTGGCCAACTTGAATAGCCCCTATTCGAATGTGGCAAAAAACAGTCAGGCCATGGTCGAATTATTCGCCAATGCTGGCTATGTGGTATTGCGCTTCCCTTACGATGCCCGCGCCATCAACCGTGATTTGCAAAGCGCGCTCGACCGTGATCTGCACAATGGGCGCGAAGAAGGTATTTTATTTGGACATGCCCTGGTCGGACAAAATAGCAACCAGATGGTGGTTTATCGCAAATCCAGCCATTATCCGATCACGACCGTAGTCAGTCGCAACATGAGTACCGTGCTGGCAGCCTGGGAGCGCCGCACCTGGGACCGGGTGCGGTTTACCGTGGTGCTGGTGTTGTTTCAAATCTTGCTCAGTTTTGTCATCCTGATGCAAATTCGCAATATGCAACGCGCCCAGACCCGGCTCAAGGCCAGTGAACGCTCATTGCAGCAAAGCGAAGCCAAATTTGTCAGCCTGTTTCAGCGCTCCCCGGTACCGCTGGCGCTGATCAGCATCCAGACCGACCGCATGGTCGAGGCCAATGGGGCCTTGCTGGCGCAATTTGGCTATACAGCAGAGCAATTTATTGGCCGCACCCCGCAGGAAATCGGCATCTGGGCCAATCAGGACGAGCGCGCACCCTACCTGGCATTACTTACCAACCAGGGCTTTGTTGACCGCTATGAAGTTCATCTACGCTGTGCTGACAACAGGGTGCTGACCTGCCTGGTTTCATCGCGGATTATTGAAGCCGGTGGTGAAATGGTGTCCGTATTTTCACCCATTGACATCAGCCATGAGCGTGAAGTCGAACAGGAGATACGCGAACTCAATAGCGAACTGGAACAAAGGGTGGCGCGCCGCACCGTGAAACTGGAATCGGCACTGGAATCGGTGAAAAACATGCAAGCCAATCTGGAACGCATGGCCCTGACCGACGAATTAACCGGGGTACCCAACCGCCGCCATTTTTTGCGTCAACTGGAGCAAGAAATAGCGCGCGCAAAACGCTATGGCAGGCCGTTGTGTGTGGCAATGCTCGATCTGGATCATTTCAAACTGGTGAATGACCGCTACGGCCATTCGGGCGGTGATGAAGTTCTGAAGCATTTCAGCGCCTTTGTGCGCGGACAATTGCGCGAAAACGACATGTTGGGCCGGCTCGGCGGTGAAGAATTTGCCGTGCTGTTGCCAGAAACCGAGCTCAATGCAGCATTTTTCACGCTCAATCGCATCGTGCGGGAGCTGTCCAATGAAACTGTTAGCCAGGTAGCAACAAACTTTCATTATTCCTTTTCTTGTGGCCTGGCGTTATTTAACCTGCAGTACCCCGATCAAGCCGCCACCACGCTGCTGGCGAATGCAGACCATGCCCTGTACCAGGCTAAAGCCAATGGCCGCAATCAGGTGATCGTTTTTGAGCAGCCGCGCTGAGTGGTGTTAATCCTGCTTTTACGCGTCAATTTGCTTTGTCCTGCCCTGCCAGACCATATAATACAAATTAAAACCAATTGAAACTGCCTTCTGGTCAAGGCAATGGATTGCATGCACAGAGGAAACCCAATGAAAAAATCTCTTGAATTGATGTTGTTTGCCTGGCTATTAGGCCTGGTTTCCTGCCTGAATCCGGCCAACGCAGACACCCCACGCGCCACTGCCGCACAAGCGGTCGCCTTTGTGCAGCAGGGCGCGGCCTATCTTAAACAGCATGGCAAAGAAAAAGCCTTTGCTGCCTTCAATGATCTGAATGGGCCATTTGTTAAAGGCGAACTTTATTTTTTTGTGTACGGCACCAATGGCGATGGTGTAGTGCTGGCGCATGGGCAAAACCCCAAAATGCTGGGACGGCATTTAATCAATCTGCAAGATCCGGACGGGGTTTTCATCATCCGCGAAGCCACCAAAATCGCCAATTCACCCAGCGGCAAAGGCTGGCTCAAATACCGCTGGCCCAATTCAGTCACACAGCAGGTCGAAAAGAAAATTTCATACATCGAGCGGGTTGGCGATGTCTGGATCGGCTGCGGCATCTATCCGCCGGAATAATCCGAAACGAACAGGCTTTTGCCATCATTGGGCACGCGAATCGCTTCGATCCGGATCCGGGTGAGCAATGAAGTAATTGCTCCGATGAGCCATCGTTCAGGGAATATGGGTTTTGGTGACCGCCGGATCAGAAATTTCGACCACCCCGGCCCAGTTACACATGCATTTCGAGACATTGTCGAGCGCCGGTTGATTGGCCAGCAGCACGGTGGGCGCACCGACAATCCATGGGCTAAGGGTAGCCGGAATGCAGGGCATCGGCGTCAGCACGCCCATGGCGGCGGCAGTGGCGGCGGCGACCACCGGATTGGCGGGCGACTTGCACATGCCAAACGGCAAAATATTCACCATCGGCATATGATCCATGATATTCGCGCCGGGCGTGCCTTCGGTAATGACCATATTCACCGGCAACACAATCAGCTTCGAGGGTGCCGCGCCCATGCTGCATTTCAGGCTGGCCGTCATGCGCACATGGAAATTGGAACTGCCGCCGCCGCTGGCCTTGGCAGCGGCAAACGATTTCAGCGATTCATCGAGTTTGCTCAAATCCATTGTAATCTCCCGGCTCTACAAGCCACAATATTGCGTCTATTCATCGTAACCAGCCGGATTCATGCCCGCCAGTTCCATGGCTTTCCAGACGAAACCGACGCTGCGGTTCTTGGGGCCAACGTACTGCAAACCGAATCCGCTTGCTGCCGGATCGAGTGAAAAATTTTTCATCACTTCATATTCCAGCGGATCGATTTCGACACTGCGCTGATAAATGCGTTTTTGCATCGACTGCCAATCGGGAAAATTGTTTTGCCCGATACCAAACGGCTGGCCCTGACGTTCACAATCATGCACCAGCCCATAGCTGGTGGCAATGCCCTGCTGGCCGCCGGAATTGTCACACAACTCATACCATATTTGATCGAGCAGGCTGGCGGTGCTGCCGCCACCGCGCGCGGGGTCGGCCACATGGATGGTGCAGGTAATGGCGTTGGCGCTGGTTTCACTCATGATGGATTCACCGGACGGGAAATGGGGAACAGGGTAGTCATATCTTCTTCCGCAGGCGGCGCTGCTGGCGCTTTGGCCGGTAGCGCCGCACTACGCGAAACAGGCACGATGGTCATGTCTTCGTCGGCGCTCTGCGCCATCGCGGGGGTGGCAGTTGTGGCGGCCGGGCGTGACAGGGGCACCAGTGTGGTCATATCTTCTTCCGCTACCAGCCGGGCTGAGGCTGGCGCACTGACCATGGCACCCAGTGCAGGGGCAGCCCCGGGAATAATGGTGGTCATATCGATGCTGACCTCTTCCATGGCCTCGGCCTGAACTTCCGGCAACGGCAACAGGTGTTCAACCACCAACACCCGGCCCGCCTTGAAATGCGCCAGAAAGCGCTGATGCCCGACATCGGCTAACTGGATATCAGATTCAAACATCAGGGAAATTGCACTTTGATCGGGCGCGGCACTTTGCGCCCACAACACATCCCACGGGTTGGCACCCGGGGGCCAGACTTTGGGGTCGGCACTGACCCGGAACGTGAAGGCCCCCACGGCCAGATGTACATCGTAAGGCGTCATACCGGGTATGACCAGATTGGACAAAATCGCATCGCGTATTTCTTGCGAAAAATAGTTCGGCTGTTCAGAAAATACCCGCAACGCTTCTTTTCTGCGCCGCACTCGGCCATCTTGTTCCATTTTGCTCAGGTCCAGAATGAAAATTGAATTCGGTATTTTACCCGACTTTGCCCCACACCCTTATTTAATTGCCATTTATTTGCCCGCCGATTGGTACTAAACCGCAGCCCGGTCCACCTCATCCAGACTCATCGGCAAGGCCTCCAAATGCTCACAATCACCCCAACTGCGCAGGCTGAATTTGCCATCTTGCCACAGCAAGCGGTTAACGCTGGCATTGAGTACCGCAAACGTGCGTGGCGTGGAAAGCGGAATCTCGCAAGCAGCGCGATACGCGCATTCCAGCACGCCACCATGCGCCACCACCGCAATCGATTGGCCCGGATAACGCGCAGCCCAACGCGCCAGTGCCGCCAGTGTGCGGATGGAAAACTGGCGAAAACTCTCGCCGGGTCGTTCGCCAGCAGGCATCACGGCATCGGCATCACGCGCTTGCCACTCGGCAAAGGCTTGCGGATAGCGCCGCGCGATTTCATCGTAGTGCAAGCCTTCAAAGCCACCAAAGCAGCGCTCACGCAGTTCTGCATCGATCTGTACCGGCATGGGCTTATGCCAGTTGGCTACCGCTTGCGCCGTCTGGCGCGCGCGTTGCAAATCGCTGGAAATAATGGCCGCCAGCGTTTGCCCACGCAAACTTTGCCCCAGCGCACGGGCCTGGTGTTCACCTTCGGCGTTGAGAGGAATGTCGATATGCCCTTGCAGGCGGCGTTCGGCATTCCACGCGGTTTCACCATGCCGTATCAAAATAATTTCAGTACTCAAACCAGCTCACTTTTCAAATCAAATCATTAATCGGGGTTCAGTCCTGATGCAGCGCCGGGTTCAGTGAATACGTGGCGGTAATGCTGGCCTGCGCCAGAATATGCCCGGCCAAAGCAGCCCGCACCGCCCGGCCATCGGCCTTGTCATCCAGCGCCAGTTGCGCCACATCCAGCGCATACAGGGTAAAAATATAGTGGTGCACAATGCTGTCATTCCACGGCGGGCAAGGGCCATCGTAGCCAAAATAATCACCAGACATGGCGGCATCGCCCGCAAACCAGCCGGTATAGTCGTTAATGCCATGCCGCATAAACACCAGGCATTCCGGCCCCGCCTTGCCACGCGCCACCACGCCATCGGAAAACGCGCCCGGCGTCACACAAATCATATTGGGCGGCATATCATACATTGCCCAATGGAAAAAATCCACCCGTGGCAAATCGGCCGGAATGGTTTTGCCCTCCTGATTCACATCATCGCCCACGCTCGGCACGTCCGGGTCATGACAAATCAACACATACGATTGCGTCCCTTCCGGTGCCTCGCTCCAGGCCAGATGCGGGTTTTTATTGCCTGCCAGGCGTACATGGTTGGCCGTGGGCTGGCCGTTGGCATCACGGTCGATTTCGCAAAAAGCAAATGGTGCGGGCATGCTGGCGCCGTCGTTAAAGGAATCACTCCATAATTTCATTGTGTTCTCCTGAATCAAAAATCGTTGAATTTGACTTGCATTAAAGGCCCTGTAAATCGCCAAATGCATCCTGCCATGTCCTGTCAAAACGCTTGGTGAAAGTTACATCATCAATAAATGGTGAAAA
>JBDLSU010000923.1:0-4412 GCA_039799405.1 Pseudomonadota bacterium
GCAGTCGATTTCATCAACGCCACCCGCTGGATCACGCAAAACCAGCCCCAAGCCAAGGTCAGCGGCCGGGTCTCGAATGTTATCATCAGCTTACCGGGCAATGACCCGGCGCGTGAAGCAATCCACACCGTGTTCCTGTACCACGCCATCAAGGCCGGTATGACCATGGGCATTGTCAACGCTGGCATGATGGGCGTGTATGACGATATTGAACCTGCCCTGCGCGAGCGGGTAGAAGACGTGGTGCTGAATCGCCGGGACGACGCCACCGAGCGCATGATTGAAATCGCCACCCAGTTAAAGTCCGGCAACAAGAAGGAAGAAGTCAGCCTGGAATGGCGTAACGCCACGGTGCAAAAACGCCTGTCACACGCGCTGGTACATGGCATTACCGAATTTATTACCGTCGATACCGAAGAAGCGCGGCAAGAGTTGCTCGCCAGCGGTGGCCGCCCGATCCATGTGATCGAAGGCCCGCTGATGGATGGCATGAATATCGTCGGCGATTTGTTTGGTCAGGGCAAAATGTTTTTGCCGCAGGTGGTGAAATCAGCCCGTGTGATGAAGCAGGCGGTGGCGCATCTGATTCCCTACATTGAAGAAGAAAAACGCCTGGAAGAACAGCGCACCGGCATTGTCGCCAAACCCAAGGGCAAAATCGTGATCGCCACCGTGAAAGGTGATGTGCATGATATTGGCAAAAACATCGTCTCGGTGGTGTTGCAGTGTAATAACTTTGAAGTAGTGAATATGGGTGTGATGGTGCCCTGCTCGGAAATTCTGGCGCGCGCCAAAATCGAAAATGCCGACATCATCGGCCTTTCCGGCCTGATTACACCGTCGCTGGAAGAAATGGCGCATGTGGCCAAAGAAATGCAGCGCGACCCGCATTTCCGCATGCTGAAAATTCCGCTCTTGATCGGCGGTGCCACCACCAGCCGCGCCCATACTGCCGTCAAAATCGCCCACAACTACGAAGGCCCGGTGGTGTATGTGCCGGACGCTTCGCGCTCGGTCTCGGTGGCGCAATCGCTGCTGACGCCGGAAGCGCGTGACAAATACATCGAAGAAATCGAACAAGACTACGAGCGCATCCGCACCCAGCACGCCAATAAAAAAGCGCTGCCCAGCCTGAGCCTGCAAGACGCGCGCGCCAATAAGATGAAGCTGGAATTTGCCCCGGTCAAGCCCAAGTTTATCGGCCGCCGGGTATTTAAAAATGTCGATCTGGCGCTGCTGGCGCAATACATCGACTGGGGACCGTTCTTCCAGACCTGGGATCTGGCCGGGCCGTTCCCGGCAATTTTGACCGACGAAGTCGTCGGCAGCGCCGCCAGCAAGGTGTATGAAGAAGGTCAGGCTTTGTTAAAGAAACTGATCGACGGGCGCTGGCTGACCGCCAATGGCGTGATCGCCCTGCTGCCCGCCAATAGCGTCAACGATGACGACATTGAAGTGTATAGCGACGACAGCCGCAGCCAGGTCGCCTTCACCTATTACGGCTTGCGCCAGCAAGGCGTCAAACCGCTGGTGGATGGGGTGCAGCGCCCCAACCAGTGTCTGGCCGACTTTATCGCACCCAAAAGCAGTGGCGTGGCGGACTACATCGGCCTGTTTGCAGTGACCAGTGGCCTGGGTATCGAAAAGCATGAAAAACGCTTTGAAGATGCGCACGACGACTATAGCTCGATCATGCTGAAAGCCCTGGCCGACCGTCTGGCCGAAGCCTTCGCCGAATACCTGCATCACCGCGTGCGCACCGATCTGTGGGGCTATGCACCCGCCGAAGCCCTGAGCAATGACGAGATGATCAAGGAAGCCTACCAGGGCATCCGCCCCGCCCCCGGCTACCCGGCTTGCCCGGAACATACCGTCAAGCGCGAGATGTTCCAGCAATTGCAGGCCGAAGAAATCGGCATGCAACTGACGGAATCGTTCGCCATGTACCCCGGAGCGGCGGTATCGGGCTTCTATTTTGCGCATCCGCAATCAAAATACTTTGTGGTAGGCAAGATCGAAGCCGATCAAGTTGCCGATATGGCAGCAAGGCGTGGCGTAGAAGTCGCACAACTGGAAAGCTGGCTGGCCCCGAATCTCGGCTAAGGCCAGGGCCTGCTATACTGTGCCCCAGGCAGGCCCTACCCGGATTGCATGCAAAGGAAACGATCATGTATCAAGAAATTATCAAGTTCTGGTTTGAAGAGATTAAACCGAGCCAATGGTGGAAGAAAGACAAGTCGTTTGACCAGATCATCAGCGAGCGCTTTAGCGATATTCATGCTGTGGTAGCGCGCTGTGAATGCTTTGACTGGCGTCAGCATGCCCGGGGAAGGCTGGCTGAAATCATCGTGCTGGATCAATTCTCACGCAATATGTTCCGCGACAGCGCACGCGCCTTCGCTTACGATTCATTGGCGCTGGCGCTGGCGCAAGAGGCGGTGGCAGCCGGAGCCGACCTGCTGCTAAATCAGTCCGAACGCAGCTTTTTATACATGCCATATATGCATAGCGAATCGCTGAAGATCCACGCGATTGCGACCGAATTATTTGAAGAAAATGGCTTGCAAAACAATATTGATTTTGAGCTGAAACACCGCAACGTGATTGAGCAATTTGGCCGCTACCCGCATCGCAATGCAATACTGGGGCGCGAATCGACGGCGGAAGAACTGGAATTTCTCAAGCAGCCGGGTTCGCGCTTTTAATTTGCTTATTGGGGGACAGTTATTTTGGCAAAAGCACAGAATAGTGGGTAAAGGTGCCATGCCCGGATCACTCTATTAATTTTGGAACACCCATGCAAAAAATGTCCCGGTTAATTCAAACCCGTTTAAGTTCGATCAAATCAGCTTTGTTCTCCAATGCATCCAATCGTTGCGCCACTTCTTTATTCGTGACGATCATCTCACGCAGCCGAACGAAGGCGCGCATGATTTCGAGATTGAGCGCAATCGCCTGCGCGCTGCCCAGCACTGACGACAACATCGCTACACCTTGCTCAGTGAATGCGTAAGGCGGATAACGCCGACCGCCATGTTGCGCACTTGAGGTCACAGATTGTGACATCAAGATTTCCCACGCCTTTGCATCAAGCTGAAACATAAAATCCCCAGGGAAACGATCGATATGGCGCTTAACCGCCTGTACCAATACTTTGGCAGGTACGCCATCGGGTTCCGCCAAATCCGTATCAAGCACTGCTGGCGGTTACGTTGGCCGCATAAAAATAATGTAGAAATATCTTCAGTTGCCTCCACTAAATTGGAAACCAAAATTTTGGCAACAGCATAAAATAGCGGCTAAAATTTCATGCCCGGATAAGCAAGGGCTTTACTCAACTCGAAAGCAAATTGTGGATACGCATATTTTATGGGGTATTAGTACCGTAATGGTGCTGGCAGGATTGGCGGGCACGGTACTGCCTGTTCTGCCAGGGACGTTGCTGGTGTGGCTGGGCTTGGCTTTGGCTGCCTGGAGCGAGGATTTTACCCGCGTCAGCGTCGGCACCATGGTACTCATCACGATCCTGGCTTTATTCGCTTCGGCGCTTGATTTTGTCGCTGGCCTGATGGGCGCAAAGCGGGCACAAGCCAGCAAACTGGCGCTGGTGGGCGCAGCGGTGGGCACCGTTGTGGGACTATTTATGGGCTTGATTGGCGTCTTGTTTATGCCGCTCGTTGGGGCCGCGATTGGTGAGTATTGGACGCAAAGAAACCACCAACGCGCCGCCCGGGTCGCGCTGTCAACCTGGCTGGGTATCATGGTGGGAATGATTGCCAAGATTGTGATTGCTTTTATCATGTTGGGCATCTTTTTAATCGCCCTTTGGGTTTAATTCAGGAAGGAATACAAATATGCCAAATAAACGTTCCGCAAATGCGGTCCGGCTGGAGTTCAAACCTGGCTCACTGGTGAAATCAAACTTGTCGGGCGCGGCCTTTACCGGCGATTGGCTCTGGGTGGCAGGGGATGAAGCGTGTGGCCTGGATCGTTTGCGCCAACTCGCCCCGGTGGGAAGTGAGTCGCTACGCTTTGGTGAAGTACGCGATTTCCCGCTGGCAGATTTAATCGACCTTCCCGGTGCGGCTGACGAAGAGGCTGACCTTGAAGGCATGGCCGTTGCTGACGGCTATCTCTGGGTGGTGGGTTCGCATGGCCACAAACGGAAAAATGCCAAACCCGAGCGCAGTGATGCAGACAACGCCAAGCGTTTGGCAAAACTGGCCCTGGATGGCAATCGGCGCTTGCTGGCTTGCTTGCCCATAGAACCCGATGCCAATGGCGAGCCTTGCCTGGTGCGCGAAGCGAAAGATGGGCGGCGCGCCAAACGTCTGAAAGGCGATGCCGAGCACAATCAACTGACCCGCATGTTGGCAGACGACCCCCACTTTGGCCCCTATATGGCAATCCCC
>JBDLSU010000924.1:0-2504 GCA_039799405.1 Pseudomonadota bacterium
AGTCGGGTACGTTTAATCGATTCCATAGCGATCACGATATCTCCTTACCGCATCGGCATGCTGGGCCAACTCCGGCCCGGTGCCTGCGAGATAGTCAAATAAATCAGATAAATTGGCGATAGACAACACCGGGATATTATACGCCTGGCTCACTTCCTGTACCGCAGAATGGGCCGACAAGGCACCATCTTTTCCGGAGCGCTCCATCCGGTCCAGCGCAATCAGCACCGCGCACGGCTCGGCCCCGGCGGCACGGATCAGATCAACCGATTCACGCACCGAGGTACCGGCTGAAATCACGTCATCAATAATCACCACCCGGCCCTGCAATTTGGCCCCGATCAGGGTGCCACCTTCGCCATGGTCCTTGGCCTCCTTGCGATTAAACGCAAACGGCGTATTGCGCCCGCGACCAGCCAGCGCGACTGCGGTGCTTGACGCCAACGTGATGCCCTTGTAGGCCGGGCCAAACAACATATCAAATTCCACCCCGGAATCGAGCAGGGTTTGTGCATAAAACTGCGCCAACTGGCCCAAAACCGCGCCATCGTGAAACAAACCGGCATTAAAAAAGTAAGGGGAAAGACGGCCTGCCTTGGTAACAAATTCACCAAAACGCAACACACCTGCGTTAACGGAAAAGGCAATAAAGTCCTGGCGGATGGAATTCAAGTGAACCTCGTGATTGGTAGTGAAGGGCGAAAGCTGTATTTTATAGCGAATCGGTTATGCTATACGCTTTTTGCGCCAGCCTTTTTCCGGTCTGCTGCAAATTGACCCTCCCCCTTATTGAACGCTCACATTTATGCCCAGAATCATTTCCGCCAATCTCAATGGTATTCGCTCCGCCAGCCAAAAAGGCTTTTTTGACTGGATGGCGCAACAAGACGCTGATTTTGTCTGCGTACAAGAACTCAAGGCCCAGGCCGCTGATATGAGTGAGGCCATGCACAATCCGCCCGGCTACCACGGCCATTTTCACTATGCCGGGAAAAAAGGCTATTCCGGCGTTGGCGTGTACAGCAAGCAAAAGCCGGATCAAGTGGTGATCGGTTTTGGTCACCCCGATTTTGACGCCGAAGGGCGCTATGTGCGCTGCGATTTCGGCAATTTGACCGTCATTTCCGTGTACTGCCCGTCCGGCTCGTCCTCGCCCGAGCGTCAGGAAGCCAAATTCGCCTTCATGGACGTGTTTTACCCGCACCTGCAAATGTTGCAGGCCAGCGGGCGCGAAGTGGTGATCTGCGGCGACTGGAATATCGCACACAAAGAAATCGATTTGAAAAACTGGAAGGGCAACCTGAAAAATTCCGGCTTTTTACCGGAAGAACGGGCCTGGATGACGCAGATTTTCGATGAAATCGGTTTGGTCGATGTGCAGCGCCAACTGCAGCCGGGCGTCGAAGTCTACACCTGGTGGAGTAACCGTGGTCAAGCCTGGGCCAAGAACGTGGGCTGGCGTATCGACTATCAAATCGCCACAAAAGGGATTGCCAGTACCGCCACCCAGGCCAGCGTGTATAAAGACACACGCTTTTCCGACCATGCGCCCTTGATAATTGACTATGCCTGAGGTGGATTGGTTGTCGTCATTACTGACACAGTATCCCGGCTGATGTGTCAGTAATGACGAATTGAAATGTGCTTTACCGGATTGATGGGTTTCGGATTCCCGGCAATCCGGCTGCATCGATCAATTCACATCACCCCATAAACCCCAGATCAGTCAGCGCAAACTGGGCCAGCTCATTCTTGAACACCCGGTTGTGCAAACTGTCGCTATCCGCCCCAAACCATTTACCCAGCGTGGCACCGAATTGTTGATTGGAGAATTGCGGAATCCACACCCCGCGTCCGGTGGCGTCATCCGGCCCGCCCAGCACAAAATCAGGGAAGCGGCCGATGACACGACAACTAGCTTGACAAACACCCCAGCCAATGCCAGCGCTGCGATTGGCAAAACTATTGTCTTGCCGGTGTGTCGCACGGCCTTACCGTGAGCCGGTTTAGCAAGACCAGAGGTTTTGATAATCCATCATCGTTTTGTGATACATTCAAAAACCTTTTTGAACTGGGAGCGACTTATCTGCTGAAAAACGGCGCGAGTGTCGATGTATTAAGGGCGAGCCTTGATCCGACACCTTACCGGGAACGGCGCAGTGCGCACTTGCCTATGCCGCCGTCGAAGCTTTTTACCCAGGTCATTCCTATCGTGTCCCAATAGTGAAATCACAAATGAAATTGATTGCATTGCGCCTGACGCGCGCCATCCCCGTTACGATCATGCTGCTATGCGCCAGTCTGGCAAGCGCATCCGATAGCGTTTTCCCTGAACGCATTCCCCTGCTGACCCGATCCGATTTATTCCTGCGGCAAGCAAGCAATGACACTTTTCGCCTGAATGCGGATGGCAAGAAGCTTGCATTCATGAATCGGGACACCAAAAAGTTGATGATCACCAGCGCCGATTGCCCGGCATGTGAAGACCAACTGGCACCAGCAGA
>JBDLSU010000925.1:0-4589 GCA_039799405.1 Pseudomonadota bacterium
CAATAATTGCCCGCTTTTATTAATGACCCACAAACCATCGGACTGGCCACCCACCCACAAATACTCGCCCTGGCGGTACAAGCTCATCACGCGCGAGGTGGGTTTGCGAAACGGGTTTTCCACCCGCTGTACCTTGCTCGCTTCCACATCGGCACGGTACAAGCCATCACCGGTTGCCATATACACCATCCCATCCGGGCCTTTTTCAATCGCCACCACGCTGTGTTCCTGCAAGGCCGATTCCGGGTGTTCGACATTGGGCCGCAGGCTGGTGATGCGGCCGCGTGCGGGGTCCACAATATCGAGCCCCATGTGTTCCAGCCCCAGCCAAATCCGGTTTTCTGATTCGACAAACACACTGCGCACATCAATATTGCTCAGGCCCTGGTGACGCTTTTCCGCCCCCAGAAAGGTCAGCAGTGCCACCTGGTTGCTGTCGCAACGACTGACGCCGCGCTGGGTACCGACCCACATAATGCCGGATTGGTCGCGCAACATCGACAACACCTTGTTATTGGCCAAACTGCCGGGAAAGCCGGGATCGTTATGAATGATGCGAATGCGCTTGCTGGCCTGATCATATTCAACAATGCCATTGGCGGCGCTGCCAAACCAGATTTTGCCGGGGGCCAGTTCGACCATCGCATTCACCGATTCGCGCACCAGTGCGCGTCCATGCAAGGCCGCATCAAACACCGGTCTGGCGGCCGGATTGAGCGCGCTGGCATCGAGCACAAAGGTGCCATCGCTGGCGGTGCCGATCCAGATACTGCCGTCTGCACTTTGCATCAGCGCTTCCACCCCCGGTGGCCGGTCCAGCCCGAGAAACTCCTGTTGCACAAAACCACGACCATCGAAACGCACCAGCCCTTGCTCGGTACCGATCCAGATTTGCCCCGCATTGTCGAGCATCAGGGCGCGGATGCGATTGGAAGGCAAGCTGATGGCAGACTGGGACTCGTGCCGGAAATGGGTAATGAGCTTATCGGACTGCCAATGATCGAGTCCGTTATCGGTGCCAATCCAGACCCCGTTACGACCATCATCCATGATCACATTCACAATCGGATTGGACAAGCCATTGTCCCCGGCGCTGATGATATCAAAATCATCACTCTGGGGGTTATAGCGTGCCAGCCCACTGCCAAAGGTGCCGACCCACAGGCGGCCCTGGCGGTCGATATGCATGCTGGTCAAATAGTTATTGGGCAGGCTGCGCGGATTTTTAC
Organism: Pseudomonadota bacterium; assembly: GCA_039799405.1. Classification (GTDB taxonomy): domain Bacteria; phylum Pseudomonadota; class Gammaproteobacteria; order Burkholderiales; family Burkholderiaceae_D; genus CAMBDR01. Next base: position 1,230 of record JBDLSU010000925.1, read on the forward strand.
TGTCGTTCTGATATTTGCGCATGCGGTAGCCATCCCAGCGCGCCAGACCATCTTCGGTGGCAAACCAGAGAAACCCGGCGTGATCCTGGCCGATGGCACGCACAAACAATTGCGGCAAGCCCTGTTCTTTGCCCAGATGTTGAAACACCGTATCGGCCCAGCTTTGCCAGCGTTCTGCCATACTGCCCTGGGGCAGCAGCAAGAACAGCCAGCACAGTATTGTTATGCAACGCAACATCGCTGTTTCCATTTTCATCAATGCCTGCGCGCCAGGGCAGGCAGGGGTGAGCAGGGGTGACCAGATCGAGCTTGTCGCCGGCCGGAATCAGGTAATATGTTACCGCATGCAGTCAAGCAGTTTTTTTCGGGCAGGCAAGAAATCCGGGGAAATCCTGATTCAGTTCCGACGGCCACCAATTTTTTGCACAAAACACCACGTAAAGTCACACACCTTGCCATAAGCATCGCTCACTGCTGTGCCCAAACCAACACAGAGAAACCATGCCATGAACCCGTTCCCGGCAATCGGCCCGGATTCGCCAGAAAACCATGATGCAGACCCGTTCGGGCGGCAATTCTTGCCATGCATCACCAATCCGGAAAACCGTAGCCCAAATCCCCCCCCTGCGCCAGCAAACAGCGCAAAACCGGTAGTCGCTAACGCGCTGATATTCAAGTAAAACACTGCAGCCAGCCACGCTTGGGTTTACAATGTCGCCCTTGTTCTGACAATTCGCTTTATTTGCCGATACGCCAACCGATAGAAACCATGAGCTCCGATTCCGCATCAAGCAGCAGCGCTGCGCCCTCAACTGGCGCGGGCAGCAGCACCAGCGCCACCACCCCTGCCAGCAAAAGCAGCATTAAAACCCTGCTCGGGCTGACCCCCTTCTTACGGCCTTACCGCCAACAGTTTTTCTATGCCTCGATTGCGCTGGTAGTGGCCGCCTGCGCCACCCTGACGGTGCCGTATGCTTTTCGCCAGATGATAGACCAGGGCTTTGGCAATGCCGGGGCCAAGGGGATAGAACATGTGGATGCCGCGTTTCTGGCCCTGTTTGCGGTCGCGCTGGTGCTGGCGCTGGCAACGGCGGCGCGTTTTTATCTGGTGTCGTGGCTGGGCGAGCGCATTACTTCGGATATTCGCAGCGCGGTATACGGCCATGTGGTGTTGCAAAGTCCGGAATTTTTTGAAACCACCCAAAGCGGCGAAGTATTGTCGCGCCTGACCACCGATACCACCTTGATCCAGACCGTGGTTGGCTCCAGTGTCTCGATGATGTTGCGCAACAGCCTGCTGTTTTTGGGCGGCATGGTGATGCTGTTTATTACCGATGCCAAGTTATCAGCCATCATCATCGTGCTGCTGGGTGCGGTGGTGTTGCCGATTGTGATTTTTGGCCGTCGGGTACGCAAGCTCTCGCGTGATTCGCAAGACCGCATTGCCGATGCTTCCGCGCTGGCCGGGGAGATTTTAAATGCCATGCCCACGGTGCAGGCGTTTACCCACGAACAGCAGGAAGCCCGGCGCTTTGACAACTCGGTGCAAGCCGCCTTTGGCACCGCCATGCGCCGCATCCGCTCGCGCTCGCTGTTGACCCTGTTTGCAATTGTGATGGTGTTTGGTGCCATTGTGTTTGTGCTGTGGCTGGGTGCGCATGAAGTGTTGCAAGGCAAAATCAGTGGCGGGCAGTTGGGCCAGTTTATTTTGTATGCCTCGTTTGTGGCCGGTTCGCTCGGTGCCTTGTCGGAAGTAGCGGGCGATATCCAGCGTGCTGCCGGTGCGGCGGAACGGTTGCTGGAATTATTGCATGTGGAATCGAAAATCCAGTCCCCCAAACAGCCGCAACCGCTGCCACCGCGCGCGGCCAACGGGGCGCGGCTGGACATGTCGAATGTCGAATTTCGCTACCCTTCACGCCCGAATCAGGCAGCCTTGAGCCAGTTAAATCTGCACGTGAAAGCGGGAGAAACGGTGGCGCTGGTAGGTTCATCCGGCGCAGGCAAAACCACCTTGTTCCAGATGATTTTGCGCTTTTATGATCCACAAAGCGGCAGCGTGGCGCTGGACGGAATTGATATCACCCGGCTCGATTTGCAAACCCTGCGCGGTGCGATCGGGATTGTGCCGCAAGACACGGTGATTTTTTCAGCCAATGCGCTGGAAAATATCCGCTATGGCAAAAGTGATGCCACCGACGCCGACGTGATCGCCGCCGCCAAACTGGCGGCCGCGCATGAATTTATCGAACGCCTGCCGGAAGGCTACCAATCCTTTCTGGGTGAACGCGGGGTACGACTGTCGGGCGGGCAACGGCAACGCATTGCGATTGCGCGCGCCCTGCTGAAAAACCCGCCGCTGTTATTGCTGGATGAGGCCACCAGCGCGCTCGATGCCGAATCGGAACGCCTGGTACAAGGTGCGCTGGAAGCGGCGATGGTGGGGCGTACCACCCTGATTATTGCGCATCGGCTGGCGACGGTACAAAGGGCGGACCGGATTATTGTGCTGGAGCACGGACAAATTGTGGAAGTGGGCACCCATGCCGAGCTGGTCGCCATGAAAGGCGTGTACGCCAATCTGGCAGCGCTGCAATTTCACCCGGCCTGATCAATGCGGCTGATCAGTGTGGCTGATCAGTGCGGTTGATCAGATAACAGCGGCCCAAACAAGGCCAGCAATTGCGGTTCGGCCACTGGTTTTGGCAGCGCCATTTTGCGCTGCCAGGCCTGCTGGCACAGACGCCCGGATTCGCTGGCCGGTGCCTGCACCGCAATTTGAAACCAGGCCAAAGCCGGATTCTCGACGGCAGCTTCGTTAAACCTGATTTGCAGCAAGCGCAAGCCCATTTGCGCCACCACATCGAGCCAGCTTTGCAATTGATCGGTGCCATAGGCCAGAAAAATAATGCCGGGTTGCACCAGCGTCAGCCAGCGTGCGGCATCGCCCGGGGCCAGGCTATCGGGCAGCGGGGGCCAGCGCCCGCCTTCCAGACCGGGCCAACTCCAGTGGTCGCTATCGATTTGTTGCCAGCGGGTTGCGGCATTGCGGCGCAGGTTGCGGATATCGGCACCGCTCAGGCGTGCATGACTGAGGATGGCATCATCCAGTATGCTATGGCGCAAATCAAACCCGGACAAATCGAGCCAGGACAAATCAAGCCGGGACAAATCCTGATGCGAAAAATCGCGTTGTTGGCGGCTGCCCTGGCACAGTAAAGCCATCAGTGCCGGTTGATGCAAGCGTATATCACTGCCCCACAGCGGGCCACGCCAGTTGGCACCGCGCCAGTTGCACCGCGCCATATTGGCTGCATGAAAATTAACCACCCCGATACTGGCACCGGAAAAATCGGCACC
>JBDLSU010000926.1:0-2684 GCA_039799405.1 Pseudomonadota bacterium
CAATATCTGGAAATCACCCGCTGGGAAAATTTTCTGGATGCCGTATCGCCCACCCGCAAACAGGACGATTACAACCAGGCCATCAAGGATTGCGACATTTTTGTCAGCCTGTTTGGCACCAAGGCGGGCAAATTTACCAAAGAAGAATTTGACACGGCCTACGCCCAATTCAAAACCGACGGCGTGCCAGCAATTTTTACCTTTTTCAAAGACGTAACAATCACCACCGCCACCTTAAGCCGCAAAGACATAAATTCATTATTGAGTATGAAAGCCAAACTCGCCAAGCTCGGCCATTTCCACACCAGCTATGAAAACACGCAAGACCTGCTGCTGCGCTTTAGCCAGCAATTGCAAACCCTGACTGCCCAAGGCAAGCTCACCGCAGCCCCGCTTTGATTGCCAAGGCTAGCCCAATGCCTGGTGATGTTATCTGGCCCAAAGGCCCGGCTATACGTCACCGGGCGTGATCAACATCGCCCGCCCTCATCTAAAACGCTTACCGCCAGCGCTGGCAGGCACGACAAAATCGTGCGTTCAACCCATGGGGGCAATTGCACCGGTTCTTGTGGCTGGAAAACCCATGTCAAAAATGGTTTGATCACCCGGGAAACCCAGCAAACCGATTACCCGCGCACCCGCCCGGATTTGCCCAACCACGAACCACGCGGCTGCTGGGTTTGAATTTGGGGCGGGCCTGGCAGTTGGTGCGGGCGCGGCAGGTAGTAGCGCGGGCGTAGCGTTATCGGGTGCCTGCCTGTGTCGGTACGCCCCCGCCACGCACGGGAAAACTTCACGACGGACGGGGACAAGTACACGGCAAACAAATGAACGAGAACCACAGGCCGTGAAGAATTCCAGTGCGGGCGTGAAAATTTCACTTAATGCATAATTTGTGCAATAACATGCAAAAATAAGCAATTATTTGATTGATTTGCCATATATCTACGGCTAAACTGTTTTGGCGCTAACCGAATTGCAAAAATGTATTGGGCGCATTACTTTTATCTTTGGGAGAGTGGTTATGTTAGTAAAAAAATTGGCTTTTGGCTTGATGTTGGGTATGGGGTTGTCGAGCGCGTATGCGGCGGTAATCAATTTGGATTCCAGATACAATGGCGGCCCGTTTGACCGCGAAATTCACTTGCGCAACCCCGTGTTGTATCCGGCCAAGGCCGGGGTGTATAAAATTGAATTCCTCAAGGCCGGGGAAAAAGGCGCTGTCTACACGGCATGGAATGGCTGGGGCAGAGTATACAATTGCGACAGTAAGGGCGCGAACTGCCAGAACGGTTGGGGAATGTATTTGCAATACGATACGATTGCGGCACAATCCGTGGCGGACACGGTGGCGCTTGGCGTGACCAATGTTCGTTCGACGGCGGAAGCGGCATTTCAGGCCGGGGCATATTCAGGCACCCAAAAGCGCTACCGTTATATTATCGTTGACGAAGACACCACGCTGCGTTTCTTCATTCCAGATAATCACCACTTTGATAATGTTGGCGGCATTTCGTTTTCCATCACCCCCTTGGTGGAGGGGCCAGGCATCAGCGCCAGCGGCAAACGGTAAGGCGTTGGCGAAATTGGGATGAAGATGGCGGGACATGTGCCGCCATTGATTCGCACCCATGCCCAAACATCGATCCTGCCAGGCAAACTCTGCAAACTGACGCCGCGCGAAAAAGGAACCCTGGCATGTCTGGCACGGGGCGAGAGCAACAAGGCCATTGCATGCTCGCTGGATCTGGCAGAAAGTACAGTCAAAATTCATGTGTAAAGCATCTTGCGCAAACTCAATCTTTCCAGCCGGGTGCAAGCGGCCGTGTTTGAGGTAGAACACGGCCTGTAAGGACGGCCTGTGTGCGCCCGGTATTTGTCAATTGTCTGGTTGAATCCAAACTCATATGAGTTCAATGTCATATGAGTTCAATGTCATATGAGTTTGCAGCCATGCCTTGCTTGAATTTTTAACCTACTTACAGCCATCGCTATCGACCCCAACCCTATGCAATCCCTGTTTAAAAAGCTGCAAGATCCCGGTTTCAACCGCGCCTTCGTGAAAAAAATGCTGCCCGATAGGTGGGATGATTCCATCGCCGCTACCCCCGCTGGTCTGCAACAAACCACCTTCATGCTGGGGCAATTGCTATGCATTCGCCCGGATTCTTTATCGACACCCGGCAGCAACGCCGTCTTCGTCCTGCCCGAGTCGCGCATCTTCAAACGGCGCAATGATCTGGATGATGAAACTTTGGATGTGGCCTGCGCCCTGGCCTTTTCTGCTGCCCGTATCGCGCTGCATCACCTGGAACCCGCAGGCTGGATTGTTGATCAGCAAATCGATGGCGATGCGGCCGTGGTGGATGATGAATAGCAAGCCGCGAATGCGTTTGCGCTGGAATTATTAACTGGCAATGCCAAGTGTCGAATTCAAGGCCATACCACCCTGACCGGGCTGCAACTGGCCAATGAAGCCAGAAAAATCTGCCAACTGAAACAGAATACTTTGCCATTTACGCCCACCATTTACCGTTTGACCGTACCAAAGCCCTGCACCTCTCCCGCTATTTCCACGACCTGGGCGTATTTTTGCACTTTCAGGACGACCCACTACTGGCGCGCACCGTCATTTTGCAAAAAACCTGGGCCACGCAAGCGGTGTACCGCGTGCTGGACGATGA
>JBDLSU010000927.1:0-6499 GCA_039799405.1 Pseudomonadota bacterium
AATACCGGCGTTTGCGCACCACGCCCGGCCCCGGCGTGATACCAGGCCAATTCCAGCAAATTGGCGCTGGAAAGTTGGGTGCGCCAGGTCAGGCCGAAGGCATTCTGGGTCAAATTCTCGCGCCCCGGATTGGCGTATTTCAGGCTCTGCAGCCAGCCACCCAGATAGTGTGTGGGCGTGATCTGGTAGCCCGCTGCCAGCATCCAGATATGGTCGCGCAAATCCAGGCCGCGCACATTGCGGTGCAGTTGGTAAGCCAGTGCCACATTCCATTTGGCATCAATATATTGCACCTTGTTGGAACTGGCCAACGCATGGCAGCCATTGACTTCACCCAGCGCCAACTGGCTGGCAATGCGCCAGCCGGACCAGTTGGGGCTGTCGTAGCGGATCGAATTACCGACCCGGTTATCAAAGGCAAAGCTGTTGCTATTACCATTTGGCCCGGCCACCTGGTTGCAAGCGGTACTTCCGACGCTACCCCCCGTGAACAGATTGCTATAGCCATTGGCCCAGAAGCCATTCAAATTATCATTGGTCAGACTGGTAACATAACCTGGCCCGGCGATCGGGTGCAAATCATCGAGAGGACTGAGCATAAACCCAAGCCGGATTTTGCCAAAGCCACCTTCCAGCCCGACACTGGTTTCACGATTGCCAAAAACGCTGTCGCCGCTATCGGCGCTGATCGGCGTTTCAATGACAAATTGCGCACTCAGGCCCTGGCCCAGGTTTTCTGTACCCTTGATGCCGAAGCGGCTGGACAAACTCAGGAGCCGGGTTATGGGGGCTTGCGCGCCAGCGCTATAATGCGCGACACCCACATTTAGACGACCATACAGGGTAATACCACTGTCTTGTGCATGGGCAATGGGCCAGGCCAGGGCCATGGTAGCCACAAACGAGCGTGCGACAAACGGTCGCTGCGGGACGGGAATCTGCGCTTGCATGATGCTCCTCCTGTAGGTGACGAAGCGAAAAACCAAGGGATGGGATAACCCCGGGCGGTTGCATGAGCTCCGTGTCATCGCTCATCTGGTAGAGGCAGGTGTTGACATCGGAAAATACCCGGGGAACCACCTTGCCTTGCGCCAGTGCCGGATTGGCCCAGGCCAGCCAGAGCAGGCAGATGGCGACAAGAGTTTGAAGGGGGTGTGGCAGCGGCATGATGGTTCCGGCAAAAGGAGGGGGCACCAGGTGGTGCCGATTGCGTTAAAGTCTACGCTTGTTCCCTCCGGCCAGTCGCCTGTTTAATTCCATCCGGAAAATTTTGTTGTTTATTCGCAGCTTTTCTGCCTTAGCGGGTTGGGTCATACCACAGGCCGGGATTGTCCAGCGGCACGGTTTTGGGTAATAGCGGGTTGGGAAGACGGATAATGCGTCGCCCTTTGAGATTGGCCTTTTCGATGGCGGCCTGGTGATGTTTGCGAAAAATCGTGTCAAAACTGCCGTCTCTTTGCATCATGCGCAAACCGGTTTCGACCCGTTCTTTCAGCGCCCGGTCTTTCGGGTTGAAGAAAAAATAGTACGGAAACGGGTAGATGATCAGCAGGTTTTTTTCCACCGCCAGATTCGGTACCTCGGTCAGGTTTTGTTCATATTCCGGGAAAATTTCGCCTACCCCACGCGGAAACAGATCGAAACGATTGGCCCCCGCCATTTTGAATAACTGGCCGTATTTGGACTTGACCACTTCAATCCCGGCGGCTTCGTACAAAAGGTTGTCGTTCCAGCCTATGCCCTGGCCGATGGTGAGTTTTTTTAAATCATCGAGGGTTTTGACCTGATCAATCTTGCTCTGATTTTCGCGGGCAATTAGTGCGATGCGGTAGCCGAGCAAACCTTTGCGCAGCGGAATCCGGATCGGCAGAAAGCGCGTTTCCAGCTCTTCGCTGGTGGAATTCCAGATCACGTTGATATTGTTGTGTGCTTGTTCCAGCTCCAGAATATAGCGCGCCTTGGGCATGATGGTGGGGTTGGGCATCAATTCGTAAGGGCCATACTGGGGTTTGGTTTTTTCCAGTGCGGTACGCAACATTTCAATCACATCGTGAAAGCGCGGGTCATTGGGGATATCGCCAGCCGGGTAAATCACCTTTACGCCTTCAGCCCGGGCCTGCCAGATCAGGCCAGAACCGGCAAGCAAAAATAACAGGCGCAAAACAAACAAGAGTGCTTTCATGCTGGGAGGCTGGAAGAAGTAGGTAAAATACAGTCTACTCGAATCGCTGTTATTCGCCAAATCTTTCGGCGCGCAGATCGCCACACTTTTGCGGCACAAAGGAAATCATGAAACCGGCTTTCCCCTTGTTGAGCTTGTTGCTGCTGCTGCCAGTTGGCTCAAGCGCAGCCACCACCACTTCTTCCCCTGCCAGCTTGCCCTCATCGGCCTCACCCACCAGCGCCAGTTCGGCCGACGATTTGTCGGAGCGGGTGGCCGCATGCAGTGCTTGTCACGGCAAGCAGGGTCGTGCCGCCAGTGATGGCTATTACCCACGGATTGCCGGCAAACCGGCGGGCTATTTGTTCAACCAGTTGCAAAACTTCCGTCAGGGGCGACGCCAGTATCCGATGATGACGTATATGGTGCAACATTTGTCGGATGCTTATTTGCAGGAAATTGCCGCCTATTATGCCAACCAGCATTTGCCCTATCCGCCGCCGCAACCAGCCCAGGTGACGCAGGCGATTTTGCAGCGTGGTCAGGCTCTGGTGCAAAAAGGTGATGCGGCGCGCCAGATTCCTGCCTGTATCGCTTGCCACGGCCAGCAATTGACTGGCATGGCACCGGCCATTCCGGGCTTGCTCGGTTTGCCGGGCGATTATCTGAGTGCCCAGTTTGGTGCCTGGAAGCGTGGCGCGCGTCGTGCTGCCGAGCCTGATTGCATGGCGCAGATTACCCAGCGTCTGACGCTGGATGATATCCAGGCCACCAGCGCCTGGCTGGCGCAGCAAGTTCCCCCGGCCGATGCGCGCGCGCCAGCCCTGGGCGCACACAAATTGCCAATAGCCTGCGGTAGCGTGAAGGAGCAACCATGATGCGGATCCTGCGTTGGGGGGTGCTGTTGCTGGTGCTGGCAATGTTGTCCTTGCTGGCCATGATTTATCATTTTGCCTCGATCGGTGAAGGTGCGGCAGAGCCCTCTGCCAACGCTGCCAGCGCCACCAGCTCTACCAGGCTGGCCAGTGACCCGCAGCAAGTGGCGCGTGGTGCTTACCTGGCGCGCGCTGGCAATTGTGTGGCATGCCATAGCGTGCGCGGTATGCCTGCATACAGTGGCGGGCGCGCGATTGCGACCCCGTTTGGCGAAGTCATCGCGCCCAATATTACACCTGACCCGTCCACCGGCATTGGCAACTGGAGCCAGGCCGATTTTTGGCGCGCAATGCATCATGGCAAGGGCAAGGACGGTCGCATGCTGTATCCGGCCTTTCCCTATCCTAACTACACCAAGGTGACCCGGGCCGATGCCGATGCGCTGTTTGCCTATCTGCAATCGCTGGCACCGGTCAACAATCCGCGCCAGCCGCACCGTTTGCGCTTCCCTTATAACCAGCAAGTGATGCTGGCGAGTTGGCGCGCACTGTATTTCCGCCCCGGAGAATTTCAACCTGACCCCAAACAAAGTACGCAATACAATCGGGGTGCCTATCTGGTGCAAGGCCTGGGCCATTGCAACGCCTGCCATACCAGCCGCAATTTGCTGGGGGCCAGTGATAGTGCGGTTGATCTGGCCGGGGGCATGATTCCGGTGTTGAACTGGTATGCGCCCTCGCTCACTTCCGATAAGGAAGCCGGACTCGGTTCGTGGCAAGCCGCTGATATTCACGCCTTGCTGAAAACCGGGGTAGCACCACAAAGCGCAGTGTTTGGGCCGATGGCCGAGGTGGTGGCGCAGAGCCTGCAACATCTGGATGACGCTGATATTCATGCCATGGCCGCTTATCTGAAAGCTTTGCCGCAAACCACTCTGGAGCAAAGTGTGGTCGATGACAATATCGCCCCGCCAGAACGGGAACGCTTGCTGGCAATGGGAGCCAAGCTGTATGAAACTCATTGCCAGGATTGTCATCAGGCCGATGGTCGTGGCAAGCCGCCGGGCTGGCCACCGCTGGCAGGCAACCGCGCCATTACCATGCCTTCCGCCGTCAATTCGATCCGCATGGTTTTGAACGGCGGTTTTGCACCCTCGACCGCAGGCAACCCGCGTCCGTATGGCATGCCACCGTATGGGCCGTCGATGAGCGATGAAGAAGTGGCAGCGGTGGTCAGCTATATTCGCCAGGCCTGGGGCAATGGCGCGGCCGGGCGGGCATTGGTGGATGCGCCGGAAGTGAATCGCTATCGCAGCGTCCCGCTGGATTAGCGCTGTGCCCCGAAAATGATGTTCAGATCGCTGCTGATGCGCTTGCCCCCCTGGATGGTGCCGTCATGATAGGCAAATAATAAATCCTGGGAACTGGCGTGCTGGAACACGAACGCCTTCAGTTGCGCCAGTTCTGGCGCGCTCAACAGGCCAAAGTCATTACTGGAGATTTGCACCACGTCCTGATAATAACGTGCATACCATGGCCCCAGATTCAGACCGAAGGAGTCGCTGATCAAAACCAGGCGCTGACGCGGTGCTGCGGGATTGTGAAAGCGGTTAACACCCCATAACCTGGCTGCGATCGGGCCAAGCTCCGGGTAACATGCCGGGCCATGACATTGCTTGATGCCGGACGCAACAAAATTAATGACTTCGACCTCACTGTTCAAGCGTACTCCGGGAAATAAATTGGCAATATCGCTCGGTTGTTGCAGGGTCTGGGTTTGCAGCGCGGGTGCCTGTGCAGGGTTGGTGTGCCAAAACTGTTGCATACTCAATTCACTGGCAATACGTGGCCCCGCATTGGACCAATGAAAAAAAGTTTTGGCAAAGACTGACTGGCTGGCCTTGGCTTGCAACAGCGCTTGCCGTGGATACAACAGACGGGATTTGAATTGTACTTGCGGATCTTGCAGCGCCAGTTGAATCGGTGGTAATTGCGCATTGCAGCGTGCTGCCAGCCAATCCGGCAACTCTTCGGGATACAACACTGGTGCGCTCGGAATCAGTAACAGGTAAGCATCTAGCCGCTGCTTTTGCATGGTGCGACCAAAATCATTGAATTGTTCTACCAGTTGTGGCAAATCATGATATTGGTAACCGCAAACATTTTGCACCGCCAGGTAGTCGGCTTGATCACGGGTATGGCTGGCCAGAAAGATCCGCCCGTTCTTACCCTGTAACACCTGCGGCGTGGGAAACTGGTGAAACAGCCGATAGCGCAGACGGTTATTGAGCGCAATCAATTCTTCTCGCAAACCCAGATGATCGTTGAACCATCGTTCAATCTTGCCTGGATATTGCTGCATCTGGGGCCAGGTCCGGGGCTGTTCAGGCCATTTTGCCAGATTGCGATTTTCCTGGCTCGCCCCCTTGCCCGCGAGCAAAGCACCCAGAGCAGGCAGTAGCAATATCACGATGATCAGGCATTTGGCGCGATGCGCCACGAAACCGGAAAGCAGGGAGGCCATAATCAAAAATGGAAGTAAATGAAGGGGTTATAAGTACCGGCTGCCAGGCTGGCCGAACACAAGATCAACGCCAGGGCGCTGAAGGCGGCACGCGCCAGCACTGAGCGCAATGGCGGTGGGTTGCGCCACAGTGCCAGAATGCTGCCAATCACAATGGCGCACCATTGCTGTGCATGCACTTCCATTTGCCATGGGTGCAGCAACGGATCAGGCTGGTTGAAACCCGCCAGCGCCTGAAAATATTGCAGCGCGCCGGGTAAATCATGGGCGCGGAAAAACACCCAGCCCAACATCACGCACAACAGGGTCCAGCTTTGTGCCAGCAGCGCAGGCCAGCGTGCCAGTTGCTGCGCCAGCCCGGCGCGTTCCAGCACCAGCAGCAAGCCGTGCCAGCCACCCCATAAAATAAAAGTCCAGTCCGCACCATGCCACAAGCCACACAGAATAAACACCAGCGACAAATTGAGATAGGTGCGCAAATTGGAGCCACGATTACCACCGAGCGGGATGTATAAATAATCACGAAACCAACTTGACAAGCTGATATGCCAGCGCCGCCAGAAATCGGTAATCGATAGCGCCGCATAGGGTCGATTGAAATTGGGTGGGTAGGTGAATCCGGTCATGTGACCAATGCCAATCGCCATATTGGAATAGCCTGCAAAATCGTACAAAATTTGCAGGCTATAACAGATCAGCCCGAGCCAGGCTGCCGGGGCTGACAGGTGCTGCGGATTGGCATTGAACAGCCCATCAGCCGCTACTGCCACGGTATTGGCAATCAATACCTTTTGCGCCAGACCCAACAAGAATTGCTCAAAACCGCGCCACAGGCGGGCATTGTCGAGCGAGCGTTGGGTAATTTCAGCAGCAATTTGCTGGTAGCGCACAATTGGCCCGGCAATCAATTGCGGAAACATCGCCTTATACATGAAAAAA
>JBDLSU010000928.1:0-3061 GCA_039799405.1 Pseudomonadota bacterium
TTGGCAAAGCGCGGTGCTGAAAAGTTATGGCATCTGGTCAATAACGAGCCGTTTGTCAATGCATTGGGTGCCTTGACCGGAAACCAGGCCATGCAACAAGTCAAGGCGGGCCTGAAAGCCATCTATTTGTCCGGCTGGCAAGTGGCGGGTGACGCCAATCTGGCTGGTGAAATGTATCCGGATCAATCGCTGTACCCTGCCAACTCGGTGCCTGCCGTGGTGCGCCGCATCAATAACACCTTCCAGCGCGCTGACCAGATTCAATGGGCTGAAGGCAAAAACGATATCGATTTCTTCGCCCCGATCGTGGCGGATGCCGAAGCTGGTTTCGGCGGCGTGTTGAATGCGCATGAATTGATGAAGTCGATGATTGAAGCTGGCGCGGCTGGCGTTCACTTTGAAGATCAATTGGCTTCGGTTAAAAAATGCGGCCACATGGGCGGCAAAGTATTGGTGCCAACCCGTGAAGCCGTGGAAAAACTCTCGGCTGCCCGTCTGGCTGCTGACATTATGGGTACCTCCACGCTGGTGATTGCCCGTACCGACGCCGAAGCGGCCGATTTGCTGACTTCCGACGTGGACGACAACGACAAGCCATTTTGCACTGGCGAACGGACCGTTGAAGGTTTCTTCAAGGTACGCCCCGGCATCGACCAGGCGATTTCGCGTGCGCTGGCCTATGCACCGTATGCTGATTTGGTATGGTGTGAAACTGGCAAGCCGGATCTGGAATTTGCCAAGAAATTTGCCGAAGCAGTGCATGCCAAGTTCCCGGATCAATTGCTGTCGTACAACTGCTCGCCATCGTTCAACTGGAAGAAAAACCTGGACGATGCCACCATCGCCAAGTTCCAGCGCGAACTCGGTGCCATGGGTTACAAGTTCCAATTCATCACCTTGGCTGGTTTCCATGCATTGAACTACAGTATGTTCAATCTGGCCCACGGTTATGCCCGTCGTCAAATGTCGGCCTTCGTGGAATTGCAGGAAGCCGAATTCGCTGCCGCCGACCGTGGCTTTACCGCCGTGCGTCACCAGCGCGAAGTGGGTACTGGCTATTTCGATGCGGTTACCCAAACCATTCAACAAGGTCAAAGCTCCACCACCGCCTTGCATGGTTCGACCGAAGACGAACAATTCGATCCGCATTAATTGCTTGTTTTGGCCGGATCGAACCACAATAAAAAGCCGCACCCTGGTGCGGTTTTTTCGTTAACCTGTGCAAGTGATACCGGGGTCTCAGGTTGTTGGCCCGCAACACCGAAGTGAAAGCATGGCGGCGTGGCACTCTTCTTTGTCGATATAATGATTGATCCATTGACCTGAAATTCGTTAATGGATTTGATCAATTTTATATGCCGCAAAAAAGGGGATGGCCGATGTGTCCAAGTAAAGTACTTGATGAAAATGAACGTGGCTGGATTATTCCCATAGGCGGCGCAGAAGAAAAAGAAAATTCCCCCATTATCTTGCAGCGCTTTGTCGATTTGTGTGGCGGCAGGGACGCCGACATTATCGTCATTCCAACCGCCAGCAAAATGCTGGACACTGGCCGCCGTTACGAGCGCATCTTTACCGAACTGGGTGCGGGTAAAGTCACTGCGCTGGACTTTGATACCCGTCGTGATTGCGAAGAAAAAAATCGTCTTGAACGGATGGAAAGCGCAACCGGCATTTTCATGACTGGCGGCAATCAGTTGCGCCTGTCCACCATTATTGGCGGTACCAGCGTTGCGAAAGCAATGCGCGCGGCCAATGCGCGCGGCGTCCATGTGGCTGGCACCAGCGCCGGGGCCAGCTTTATCAGTGAACACATGATTGCTTTCGGACAGGAAGGCCATTCGCCGGAAGCCGATTCGGTCTGCCTGGCCCCCGGCCTGGGTTTGACCAACCGCTTTGTGATCGATCAACATTTCCGCCAGCGTGACCGCCTGGGGCGCTTGCTGGCGGCGCTGGCGTATAACCCGTTTCCGGTCGGGATTGGTTTGGATGAGGACACTGCCGCCTTCATCGGGCCGGATAATACGCTGGAAGTGGAAGGCAGTGGCGGCGTTACCGTGGTGGATGCGGGCGGCATTAACTTCTCTTCGATGGATGAAGTTTCGGCCGGAGAAACCGTGTGCATGCTGGGCCTGACGCTGCATATTCTGACCGCTGGTGCTACCTTCAATTTACATACCCGCACCGCCTCAGCCGGAACACTCAGCAAGAGCCGAAGTTAACTACCCTCATCAAATGCAGCAAGGATAGCAAGCGTCAAGTTTATTCATATCATTCACAAGGAGCACGGCCATGCGTATTTCCAATCGTTCAGTGTTTGTCGGGCCTTCTCTTTATGCGCATTTTCCGGTGATCAAGCTCGATCTTGATCTGGAAGAGTTGGAAGCATGGCCGACCGCCCGCCTCGGCGAACCTTTCATTACTGGCTTGCTGGCGGCCTTGCCGGGCTTGGCCGAGCATGGTTGTTCCTACCGTTGCGCCGGTGGCTTTGTGCGCCGCATGCGCGAAGATGAGGGCACCTGGCTCGGCCATGTGCTGGAGCATGTGGCGATTGAATTGCAAAACGTGGCTGGTTCGCCCGACATTACCTTCGGCAAAACCCGTAGCGCCGACCGCCCCGGCGTCTACACCGTGGTGTATGAATATGCCCAGCGCGATGAAGGCATTGCGGCGGGGGAATTGGCGTTGCAATTGCTCGGTTCGTTGTTGCCACCAGAACTACAGCGTGAAGGACTGGTGCCGGACGACTGGAACTGGCCGGAGCAACTGGAACAATTTATCCGCTATGCCCAGAAAAACGCGCTCGGCCCTTCCACCGCATCGCTGGTGAAAGCGGCGGAAGAGCGCGACATTCCCTGGCTGCGCCTGAATGATCAATCGCTGATCCAACTGGGCTACGGCAAATATCAGCAGCGCATCCAGGCTACCGTGACCGGGCGCACCAGTTATATTGCGGTGGAACTGGCGGGTGATAAAGATGAAACCAACCGCATCTTGTCCAGCCACGGTTTGCCGGTGCCACGGCAAGAACTGGTGCGTAGCGCGGACTCCGCCGTGCGCA
>JBDLSU010000929.1:0-7731 GCA_039799405.1 Pseudomonadota bacterium
ACAGACTGGTCAAATCCAGCCGTGGGATCAACATGTCCGAATCACTGCGGCGTGCGCCCAGACTATCGTGCAAGATGCGCAGAAAGACCTGGGCAGATGCGCGCTCGGGCGGGGTATTTAAGGCGGCAATGCACAGGGGCGACCACATCAGCCGGATCAGGCGTTCGGTTTGTTCGAAGCGCTGCAGCAATTCGGCCACACTGCAGTCGGTATTCAATTGCCAGCCCATCCAGCGCGCGCTGGTTGAAAAGCGCGCCAGCGCCATTTTGTCTTCGCGTGCCAGCCCGCGCGCGCGCAGCAATGCGCCCAGCAAATGCAGCGGGGCTGGCCAGCGCGGGGCACAAAAATCCATACCCGCCGGGGCCGGGTCGGCTTCTTGCATTGGATAGCGCATTTGCAGCGGCAAGCGCAAGAAGGCCTGTTGTAAATCAACCCCGCACAAGCGCATCAGGCGCAGGCTTTCGTGGTAGGCCCCCAGCATCAGGTGTTGGCCATTGTCCAGGGTTTGACCTTGCACTACCAGTTGACGGGCACGTCCACCCAGGGTGCGTGCGCTTTCAAACAGTTCGACCCGGTAACCGTTTTGCGCCAGTTCCACCGCACAAGCACAACCAGCCCACCCCGCGCCAATGACGGCTACCGATTTGCCCTGGCCCGGTTTAGCCTTTGACATAGGTTTTCCACGCCAGCCACAATTTGCGGATCGGCGTCAGCGAAGTGCGTTGATGTAACACCTGAAAGCCGTCGCGCTGGATTTCATCAAGCAAGGCGCGGTAAATCGCCGCCATGATCAAGCCGGTACGCTGGGCCCGGCGATCTGGCGCGGGCAGCAGCGCCAGCGCTTCGTCATACACCGCTTGCGCGCGCGCAGCCTGAAATGCCATCAGGCGGGTGAAGTTGTCGCTGTATTGGCCGTTCAGTAATTCGGCGGCGGTAACATTGAATTGTTGTAATTCATCAACCGGTAAATAGATGCGGCCGATGCGGGCATCTTCGCCGACATCGCGAATAATATTGGTCAATTGCAGTGCCAGCCCCAGTTTTTCCGCATATTTCAGGGTTTGCGGATCGGTAAAGCCAAAAATACTGGCCGAACAAATACCCACCACCCCCGCCACATGCCAGCAATAGCGTTGCAATCCGGCAAAATCAAGATAACGGGTTTGATTCAAATCCATTTCCATGCCATCCACAATCGCCTGCAAATAGCGCAGTTCGATTTTGAAGGGGGTCATGTGGGGGGCCAGCGCCTGGGTAACCGGGTGGGTCGGGGTGCCGCCCTTGAGGGTGATCAGTTCCTGCCGCCACCAGTTCAGCTTGTTGCGTGCCACTTCCACGTCGCTGCATTCATCGACGGTGTCATCGACCTCGCGGCAAAACGCATACAAGGCCGTGATGGCACGTCGCCGTTCAACCGGGAGAAACAGGAAGCTGTAATAGAAGCTGGAGCCACTCTGCGCGGCTTTTTGTTGACAATATTCGTCTGGTGCCATGATTGTTGGGGCGGTGTGCATGCAGCACGGCTGGAAAGCTGCGAGTATAACGAACAATTGCCGGATTTGCTGTATTTACTGAATTTGCCGAAGTTTGCTGCTGATTTGACCTGATTTTGCCGCAGCGATGGCGAAAATTTACGGTCATCTGGCAGGCCAGATGCAAGCCAGATGCAGACCAGTAATGGCTTGCGGTGTCTGTCCAGGGGCTTTTTGCAATGTTGGCCCATGATTGCGCAAGAGCCCGGTATTTCCGGGTAGAATGACTTGAATCACCCCTTGACTCTTTTCTGACCAGAGATGCGTATGCCAGCTTTGACGTCGCTTTTCTCCTTGTTTGCCAGGCTACTGGGCAAGTTTCGGTTGCGCACGGTATTAATCGTTCCTTTTGTTTTGCAAATTGGCCTGATTGTCGGTCTGGTGTCGTGGCTGGCTATCAGTAGTGGGCAACATGCCGTGCAAGAATTGACCCTGCGTTTGCGTAACGAAATCAGTTTGCGGGTGCAGGAAAAATTGCGCAGTTTTGTGCAATTGCCGCAGTCCTTGAATCAAAACAACGCTGATGCAGTCAAGTTGTCGATTCTCAAACCGCAGGATACTGAAGTGGTGCGCCAATATCTGCAGCGCCAGTTGCTGGCCAACCCGGCCCTCACCCTGGTCGGGCTGGGGACAGAACAACCGATGTATGTCGATGTGGCGCGTCTTGATCAATCCGATTTTTTGAAACTGGCCTTATGGAATCCGCAACAAGGGCCGGTGCGCAACTGGAAAGTCGATCTGAATGGGGTGCTGTTCGATGAAATTCCGACTGACCCCAAATATGACCACCGCAAACGTCCCTGGTATCAATTGGCGGTGAACCGGGGGCAGGCAGGCTGGAGCGATGTGTATGTCACCAAAACCCCGCCGCGCCTGGTATTGTCAGCCACCCAGCCATTATTTGATGAGCAGCAGCGTTTTTCCGGTGTGGCCGTCGCCAGTCTGAGTCTGGCTGGAATCAGTGAGTTTTTGTCCAATCTGCAAGTTGGCAAGACCGGGCAGAGTTTTATTATCGAGCGCAATGGCAATCTGCTGGCAACCTCGACCGGGGAAGTGCCGTTCATACTCAAGTCGGGCCAGCCCCAACGCTTGAGCATGCTTGACAGCAAAGACCACTTGACCGGGCGCACCAGCCATTTTTTACATGAAAAGTTTCCTGACCTGAAAAAAATCCAGCGCCCCACCAATCTGGAATTCATGATTGCCGATCAGCGCCAATTTGTTCAGGTATTGCCCTTTGCCGATGGTCGTGGTCTGGAATGGTTAATTGTGGTGGTGATACCTGAGCTCGATTTTATGGAAGAAATCCAGGCCAATGCCTGGCGCACGCTGTGGCTGGTGCTGGTGGCGCTGGGGGCAGTGATAGCATTGGGCATTTTGACCGCGCGCTGGGTCACCGGGCCGATTACCGCAATTAATCAGGTGGCTGGTGAAATCAGCCAGGGCGCATGGGATAAAACCGTGCAATTGCAACGCCATGATGAATTGGGGGAACTGGCGGCGGCATTCAATCATATGACCCGGCAGTTGCGAGAAACCCTGACCACACTGGAACACCGGGTGGAAGAGCGCACCGCAGATCTGGCGCAAGCCAATATTACGCTGGAACAAAGGGTGCTGGAGCGCAGCAATGAACTGGAACATGCATTGGCGCACCTGATGCAAACCGAAAAAATGGCGACGCTGGGCGGCATGGTGGCGGGGTTGACCCATGAATTGAATACGCCCTTGTCCAATGTGCGGCTGGCGGCGGAAGCGCTGGCGGCGGAAGTGCAAAACCTGGCCCAGGCCTGGGATCAGGGTTTGCTCAAGCGCTCGACTCTCGATAAATTTATTGAATACACCGCCAGCACCTCGATCATGATTGACCGTGCTGCCCAGCGTTCGGCAAATCTGATCGAGAGTTTCAAGCAGGTTGCGGTAGACCAGTCCAGCCAGCGCCGATGTCAGTTTGATTTACGCCAGATCGTATTGCATACCGTGCAAACGCTGGAGCCAACGCTGAACCGCACCCCGTTTCAGGTGGTGATTGATGTGGAAACCGGCATGATCATCGATGGCTATCCGGGGCCAATGGAACAGGTGTTGACCAATTTGATTGGTAATTCGCTGGCGCATGCCTTTGCCGGGCGCGATCATGGTTGCATGACGATTCAGGCCACCCGCATCGGGCAGGATTTGCAACTGGTCTATATTGATGATGGTATCGGCATGCATGACGATATTACCCGGCGTATTTTTGACCCCTTCTTTACCACCAAGGCCGGGGCCGGTGGTTCCGGCATCGGCATGTACACGGTGTATAACCTGATCACCGGTTTGATGGGCGGCATGATCCAGGTTGAAGGGCGGCCCGGGCAAGGCGCGCGCTTTGCCATGCTGATACCCGGGGTGTGCGTGGGGCGGGCTTGAGTCTCGGTTGGGCCTTGATTGAGCCTTAATTTCAGCCTCTGCCCATGCGCAAGGCGCGCCAGCCAATCACCAGCCAGTCACGCCAGCCCAGCTTCGGACGATGACGGAACACATCATAATTGACGCGTTCAATCCGCTCCAGAATGCGCAAACCACCTTGCACCACCAGCCGAAGTTCCCAGCCTATGCGGCCGGGCAAGCGTAATGGCAAGTTGCTGCCCGACAGCATCAACGCGCGTGCGCGTTGCACCTCATACCCGAGCATGGCTTGCCAGGCGGCATCATTGATTTGTTCTTCAATATGCTGTTCGCTTACCTGAAATTGGGCCAGCGTATCCAGCGGCAGGTAAATCCGTTGCTTTTGCCAGTCAATTGCCACGTCTTGCCAGAAATTAATGAGTTGCAGCGCGCTGCAAATGGCATCCGAGTCGCGCATATTGCGGGTATCGGTGGCGCGGTACAAATTGAGCATCAGGCAACCGACCGGATTGGCAGAGCGGCGGCAATAATCCAGCAGCAAGGCAAAATCGGCATAGCGGGTGGTGACCACATCCTGTTTGAAGGCGGACAGCAAATCATAAAACGGTTGCATCGGTAATTGGTATTGCGCAATCACTTGCTGTAAGCGCGCAAACATCGGGTCGCTGCTGGTTTGGCCTTGTTCGATCTGGTTCAGCGCGTTTTCATAGGCGTTCAGGGCGGCCAGCCGTTGTGGTATTGCTGCCTCACCTTCGTCAGCCAGATCATCCGCACTGCGGGCAAAAGCGTAAATTGCTTCGACCGCAGGGCGTAGTTTTTTAGGCAATAAAATCGATGCAACCGGAAAGTTTTCGTAATGTTCAACAGGCATGGTGAGTGAAATGTGAGTTAATGACGCGAAAGTCATTTGCAAAGTGGGGCGAGCTCGCTATAATTACTAACCGATGAGTCAGTAAGCTCGAAAGACCCGCCAATCAGCTCAGCAAAATAGCATACAATGCAGGATCAAGTGTTGTTAATTGTGGTAAGTGGTGCTTGCAGTTGTTGTGGGAGATTGCGCATTTTGTGGTTTCGTAACGTATATCGCATAGTAAAGGAAAGTGCCGTGTTGACCTTGAAAATTCCGCGTCAAATAGGATTGCCACTCGCCGTCGCCGTGACGGCTTTGTCTTTAATGGCTTGCCACAAGCCGGTAGAAAAAAAAGAAGATGTGCGCCCGGTGCGGGTCATGGTGGTCAGTAGCGGCGGGGTGGAACACAGCGCTGAATTTTCCGGTGAAGTCAAACCACGGATCGAATCACGGCTGGGGTTTCGCGTTCCCGGTAAAATTCTGGCACGCAAGGTCGATGTCGGTACCCAGGTCAAACGTGGTCAGGTATTGTTGCAACTCGATCCGGTCGATTTACAACTGGCGCAAAGCCAGGCGCGCGCCGGTTTGACTGCTGCCGAAAGCAATCGTGATCTGGCGAAAGCCGAAAAAGCGCGCTTTCAGGAGTTGTACAACAATAAATTTGTCAGCAAAGCCATTCTGGATGCCAAAGATACCGCGTTTCAAGCGGCCCAGGCCAATGTCGAACAATTGCAGGCGGCCTTGAAAGGGCAGGGCAATCAAGCCAGTTATACCACGCTGGTATCGGATGTGGATGGCGTGGTCACGGCACTTGATGCCGAAGTCGGGCAAGTAGTGGCGGCCGGAACACCCGTGGTGCGGGTGGCACAAGCCAGTGAAAAAGAAGTGCAAATTGGCTTGCCGGAAGACCGGGTGGATGTTTTTCGCGCCATATCCGATGTGCAAGTGCGTCTCTGGGCGGATCCGAAAAACCTCATGAGCGGTAAAATTCGCGAAATTTCCCCGGTGGCGGATCCGGCTACCCGTACCTATAGTGCCCGCATTTCCTTGCCGCAAGCAGGTGCCCAAGTCAAATGGGGCATGACAGCCTACGTATCCTTTGTTGGCAAGAGTCAAGGTGGTGTTATCAAACTGCCCTTGAGTGCCCTGTTTCAAGAGAAAAACATTACTTCGGTATGGGTGGTTGATAAAGACGTGGTGCAATTGATTCCGGTCAAGGTGGCGGGTGTTTCGGGCAATGATTTGTTAATTGCCTCCGGTTTGCAAGCCGGGCAAAAAGTAGTGACGGCTGGCGTACATGTGCTGAAACCCGGGCAAAAAGTCAAAATTCTGGAAAATGAAGGCGATCTTGCGGCAGCCACTGCTGGAGCGGCTAGTGCAGGAGCGGCCAAATGAGTGAAGTCAATACCACCAAGCGCGAAGGTTTTAACCTCTCGCGTTGGGCGCTGGAACATATTCCACTGACGCGCTATCTGATCGCCGTACTCTTGATTGGCGGTATTTTGAGCTACAGCTCACTGGGGCAGGATGAAGACCCGCCGTTTACCTTTCGCGCCATGGTGGTGCGGGTGTTTTGGCCCGGTGCCAGTGCGCTCGATGTGGCAGATCAGGTGACCGACAAAATCGAGCGCAAGCTGCAGGAAACCCCGCATCTGGAAAAAATCCAGAGCTATTCCAAGCCCGGCGAAACCCTGATCTTTATCCGGATCGATGAATCGACTTCGGCCGCTGATACCGCTGCTGCTTTCTATCAGGTGCGCAAAAAAATCGGTGATATCCGTGGCACCTTGCCCTCTGGTGTGGTCGGGCCATTTTTTAATGATGAATTTGGTGACACCTATGGCTCGATCTACGCCATTTCCAGTGACGGTTTCACCTATGCCGAAATGAAGGAATACACCGATTTTGTGCGCCAGCAATTTTTGCGCATTCCTTCGGTGGCCAAGGTGGAACTATTCGGGGTGCAGGATGAACGCCTCAATATCGTGTTCTCGCACAAGAAATTTGCCCAGATGGGCATTCCCTTTGATGCCGTCGTGGCGCAAATTTCGGCGCAAAATTCGGTGGAATCGACCGGGGTGATGGTTACGCCAAGCGACAATTTGCAAATTCGCGTCACGGGTGCCCTGAAAACCGTCAAGGATTTTGAAAACCTGATCTTGCGCGCCAATGGCACCAGCTTCCGACTGGGCGATTTTGCTACCATCACCCGTGGCTATCGCGACCCGCCATCCGACAAGATGCGCTTTAATGGCAAGGAAGTGATTGGTCTTGGGGTTTCCATGGCGCGTGGCGGCAATATTATCGAGCTGGGCAAAAACCTGAACGCGACCGTGCTGGAGCTGCGTAGCAAATTGCCGGTCGGAATCGAGCTGGAACAAGTGGCCAATCAACCGCGTGCAGTCAGTGCCTCGGTCGGCGAATTTGTCCGCACCCTGATGGAAGCGGTATTGATTGTGCTGGCGGTCAGCTTTCTGGCACTGGGCATGCATACCAAGCCCAAATTCCGTATTGATGTTGGCCCCGGTCTGGTGGTTGGCCTGACGATTCCGCTGGTGTTGGCCTCCACCTTTCTGGTGATGAAGATTTTGGGGATTGATTTACACAAAATTTCGCTCGGTGCCCTGATTATTGCATTGGGTTTGTTGGTGGATGATGCGATTATTGCAGTCGAAATGATGGTGCGCAAAATGGAAGAAGGTTTTTCGCGTTTTGATGCTGCCACCTTCGCCTATACCTCCACCGCAATGCCAATGCTGACCGGTACCCTGATTACTGCGGCTGGCTTTTTGCCGATCGGTCTGGCCCAATCGGCAGCAGGGGAATATACCTTCACCATGTTTTCGGTCAATGCGCTGGCCTTGATTATTTCCTGGTTTGCCGCCGTGTTGTTTACGCCCTACATTGGTTTCGTGATTTTGAAAGTCAAGCCACATGCCGGGGCAGATGGGCATCATG